>NZ_JBXWRD010000005.1:0-157188 GCF_059612725.1 Ruegeria sp. YKSF070
TTTTGTTGCTGGCGGGCGGGTTTGGCATTCTGTTGCGTGGCGGCGGCGACTTGCGGATGTTCGGCAATGCCGCAGCGCTGATCGGGGCCGGGATGCTATGTGGCGGCGGCACAGTCGAGCTGGTGTCGAACCATCCGCAGATCGCGGGTCAGGTGCTGAGTGTTCTGGGCGGGCTGATCATGGCCGGGGCGACACTTGCCTTTGTCCGTGATTTGGTGCGCGCGCCGTTCGTCACCGGGGCGGTGGCACTGATGGGGCTGGCGATGCATGTCGGCGGGCTAGGGTATCTGATTGCCGACAACGGGGTGTCGGGCCTGCCGGTGAGCCTGTTCTATCTCTATACGGCGGGTTTGCTGGTGGCGGGCGGATGGCTGCTGGACGTGCGGCTGATCACGGCGCTGGCCATAGTTCCCTTTGCCCAGATGCTGGATACCGGCACCTTTTACTTCCACGCGGCCTATGTGTTCTATTCGCCGGAATCGACGCTTTCGATCCTGCAAATGGCGGTGTTGTTGGCGGCCTGTCTCTGGGTGGCAGGGCGATACAGTGAGCGCAGCGCGCGGCACGCGCGCATCCTGGCGGTGCTGGGCTTTGTCGTGGCCAACCTCTGTGCGCTGGTTGGCTCGCTCTGGGGCGATGTGGTGGGCGAGACGGTATGGGGTCCGGCAGAGCCGCAGGTCTGGACCGAAGGCGCCTGGGATGCCTATTCCAAGGCCCGCGATGCCTATCGCGAAACCGCCGTGGTCATTTCCGACGGCGTCTATTCGGTGCTCTGGGCGGCGGCGCTGGTGACGCTGCTGTTCTGGTCAGCGCATCGCGGCAACCGGGGGCTGTTCAACGCCTCGCTCGTGTTCGGGGTGATCCACGCCTATACTCAGATGTTCGAAAGTTTTGGTGACGAGCCGCTGGCCTATGTCATCGGCGGGCTGGCCCTGATCCCGATCGCCTGGGGCATGTGGCGGTTTGATCGCTGGATCAAGGCCCAGGCCGTCGGCCCGACCGCCTAGACCAGCAACACCCGGTCGGCAGGCCGGTCAATTGAACCGAAAAGTGTGCAACAGCTGGCGTCAAATCGCCCTGCGCCCGAAGCTCGGACAAAACCGGGCTTTCCTGCGTTCAGCGCTTACCTAGGCTGAAAGGGCCAGACTGGCGCGGCGGCCAAGGTCGCGCCAGCCGGTATTAAGGCCTATTTCGCTTCAACGCTGTGCCTCGGCCCGCAGCTTGTCCATCAGCGTCTGCAAAGTCTGGACATAGAGCGCGCCGGTCAGTTGCCCGTTCTCGTCGAACTGGTTGGAACTGTCGGCCAGATGCACCTCGGGGCCTGTCACAAGGCGCGGCTGGAACGGCACCATGAAGCCGCGCAAAACGGCCTGCGCGCGCTCGCCCCCGGCCCGGCCACCTGCCGCTGACATCACAGCAACCGGCTTGTCAGCCCAAGGCTTGCCGCTGGTCCGACTAACCCAGTCGAGCGCATTCTTCAGCGCGCCGGACGGCCCCTTGTTGTATTCCGGCGTCGAGATGATCACCGCATCCGCAGCAGCGATCTGATCGGCGAGGCGCTGCACAACCTCGGGAATGCCGTCGGCGGCTTCGTTGTCGCCATCGTAGAGAGGCAGGTTCAGATCGGCCTCGGTATAGGTCGCGGGTCCGAACAGACGCGCCGCTTCGCGCAGCAGCTTGCGGTTGGTAGAGGCGGCGCGCAAGGCGCCACTGAGGCCCAGCAGGGTGAGGTCGGTCATCGGGTTCTCCTGTTTCTGCGTCCCCTTTTACCTAGAGGGCAATCCCGCCGATCCAAACCCCTGACCCCGCGCAAGCGTTGTTCAAATATGCAGGGGTCCGTGGGCGCGATCGGCCTTGGCTCAGCCGACGATGATCACCTGCCCGGTCAATGCACCCTCGACGCTTTTGGCAAAGGCCCGACCCATCCGACCGGCGGCCGCCGGTTCATGGCCGGGAAACCACGAGCCATAGCGCGGGACAAAGACGCGACTCCAGATCAGGTGGCTTCTGCGGACTGGTGAAATCACCGGTGCAAACGCAAAACCCCGCGCCATGCAGGGCGCGGGGTCTGCCTACTCGGGCTGTTGCCCCGATCAGTTGCGCGGGATCACCACGATTTCGACGCGTCGGTTCTGGGCCTTGCCCTCGGGCGTCAGGTTCGAAGCGATCGGGCTGTTCTCGCCCATGCCCAGGGTCGAGATCCGGTCATAGGTCACACCGCCCGCCTGCAGGATGTCGGCCACAGCACCCGCGCGCCGCTCCGACAGGCCCTGGTTATAGGCGGCCTCGCCGTCGCTATCGGTATGGCCGATGACCTGCACCGTCGATTTCGGATAGCGGACCAGATGCGCCGCGACCTTTTGCAGATCCGACCGCAGAGCCGGACGCACTGTGGCGCTGTCGGTGTCAAAGGTAATGTCGTTCGGCACGCTCACAACCAAACGGTCGCCTGTATTGGTGATGGTGATGCCGTCATTGGCCAGTTCCTGCCGCAGTTCGGCGGCCTGCTTGTCCAGCTGGTTGCCGATCAGACCGCCGCCCGCGGCCCCGATGGCCGCACCGGCCAGTGCACCCAGGCCCGGATTGGAATCGTTGGCGATGGCACCGACGCCGGCCCCGAGAATGCCGCCGATCAACGCGCCTTGCTTGGCCTGCCGATTAGGGTCGGTATTGGTGCTGAGCGAGGCCGGGTCTGTGCAGGCGCCCAGCGCCAGAACGGCCACCAGTCCGGTGGCGAGTGTAAGCTTTGTCTTGGTCATGGGTTCACTTTCTGCTCCTGGTCCCGCTTTCCGCGAGATTTGTTGCTTTTGTCCAAGTATATCACTGGGCGGGGCACTACAAACAAGCAACAAAGCGGTGAAATCTGCGGTTCCTTGCGCATCGCCCTACCGCACGCTGGCCGTGGCGGCCTCGTCCCAGCCACTGTGTTCCTGCCAAAGCTGGCGCAGGGCCGTCGCCTGCGGGGCAAAGCTGTCGGGCAGAAGGTCGCAGGCCCAGATCCGGTCAGTACGGAAATGGCGAAACCCCTGCCGCAATTCGCACCAGCCTGCCACCATAGTGCAATCGAGGTGATAGATCAGCCCGACCGGGCGCAGCACACGCAGCGTCTGGGCACCCTCGCCGCTGCGATATTCGATCCTGATCTTGCGCGCCTCGCGCACCGCGCTGCGCAACAGCGCGATGGGGGTGCATCCCTGCCCGGGATCGTCGGCGGGCGCCCCCCAGGGCGCCACCCGCAACCAGTCAGCCGGATCGTGCAGCGCGTCGATCTTGGCGCAGACCCGCTGGGCGGCCTGTTGCAGGGCGCTGTCGCCGGTGCGCGCCAGCATCGACAGACCGACGCGCAGCGCCTCGACCTCTTCCTGATCGAAGTTGAGCGGTGGCAGGTCATAGCCACCGCGCATGACATAGCCCAGACCCGCCGCGCCCTCGATCGGGGTGCGCATGGCCTGAAGTGCGGCGATGTCGCGATAGACGGTGCGTGCCGAGACCTCGAGCCGCGCGGCCAGATTCTCGGCTGTGATGGGCACGGTGGCGGCCCGCAGGATCTGAATGATTTCGAACAAACGGGTGGAACGGCGCATGAGACCCTCTGACTTGCTGCTGACAGCCTAGCACATCCCCCTGACAACGGGGTGTCAGCAGGCTTCGCGTTCAATGATCTCCACACCGGCAGTTACAGGAGACCGACCATGCCAAGCCGCGACAACCACGTGCTGATGGCCCTTCGACCGGAGCGTTGGAGCAAGCCCAAAACGCTGCGCAATTGGGAGATCGAGAGAGAACTTGCCGCCCGCCGCGAGGCACCGCCAAGGCGGCTGCACCAGTTGCGCTGGATGGCGGCGCGCTGGCGCTAGGCCTCGCTGCGGGCCGCTTCCCAGGCCAGCATGGCGCGTTTCACCGGCAGGCCCCAGTGATAGCCGCCCAGGCCGCCGGATTTGCGCAGGGCGCGGTGGCAGGGGATCAGCCAACTGACCGGGTTGCGCCCCACCGCCGTGCCCACCGCGCGTACCGCGCGCGGTTGGCCGATGGACTGGGCCAGTTCGCCATAGGTGGTGACCTGCCCCGAGGGGATGCGCAAGAGGGCTTCCCAGACCTTGATCTGCAAGGGCGCGCCGATCAGGTAGAGCGGCACCGGCTCCAGCCGGTCGCTGGCGGCGCCAAAGGCGCTGAGTGCCCAGGGGCGCAGGCGCATCGGGTCTTCGACGAAGGTGGCCTGTGGCCAGCGCGACAACAGGTCCGCCATCGTGGCCTTGGCCCCCGCCTCGGCGGCAAAGCCGATGCCGCAGATGCCGCGCTCGGTTCCCATGACCAGTGCGGGGCCAAAGGGGCTTTCGAACCAGCCCCAGTAGATGGTCAGGTCCGCGCCCTTGCGGGCATAATCGCCGGGGCTCATCGCCTCCCACCGGACGAAGAGGTCGTGCAGCCGCCCGGTGCCCGAAAGCCCGACATTCTGGGCCGCCTCCAACAGGGTGAAACGTTCCTCGAGCAGCGCCTTGGCATGGCCCAGCGTCAGGTATTGCTGGTACTTCTTAGGCGAGACCCCGACCCAGCGGGAAAAGATGCGCTGGAAATGCGCGGGGCTCATGTTCATCCGGGCTGCAAGATCGTCCAGCGACATGGTCTCGCCGCCTGCGTCGATCAGCTCGATCGCGCGACGGATAACGCCATAGTGATAACCCTCGTCTGCGGTCTGAACGTTCATGTCGCACCTCTTTGTCTGATCGGAGAGTAGCGCGCGGGCGCCGTTGCCGCGACCCGGAACCTGCGCAAACATTTTTCAACTGAGTTGGCGACTTGCTGTATCTGGTCCGATGCTGTTGGCATGACACATGAACCCGATCAGCTTTTTCAGGCGGTACAGGCCACGCGGCCCCTGCTTCGCAACATCACGGCAGCAGTGGAGCGGGGGAGCTTGCGCGAGGGTCTAACGGCGGGGCAGCGTGCCATCCTCGATGGACTGTCGCCGGCCCCCAGCGACACGGCGCCACAACTGGGCACGGCGTTACAGATGAAGCGGCAATATATCTCGCGCATCCTGCAAGAGGTACAGCGCTTGGGCCTGATCGAACGGCGCGCAAATACTGACCACGCACGGTCCCCTCGCTATTGGCTGACACCGAGGGGTGACACCATCATCACCGCGACCCGGGCTGACGAGATGGCCCGGCTGGCCCGGCTTTCGCAAGACTTCTCCCCCGCCGAACTTGCCACCTATCACAAGGTGCAGCTTGCCCTGACACGGTTCTTTGCAGACTTGGCCAAGAAGGTCTGACATGCCCGTTCTCTGGACTATCGCTGTTGGGCTATCTCGATCGCAAGAACCACATCATCGTCGACGCCGGGGCGGAACTGAGCCTGCGAATCCAGGGAAAGCTCTGACGCGCCTTTCGAACCGGCCGCCGTCACCCTTTCGAGGAAGAGGGCGGTGGTTCGGTCATTGACGGTTTGAAGCGGGGAGAGAGGCTTTCTGCTCCGTCGGAGATATGCCCATGTTCGACCTTCCTTTCCAAACTCAGTCGGCAACGCAGACAACAGGTTTGCCGCCAAGCTTCCTGACCGTTTTCTGCAGATCAAGACTTGCCGTTTGCGCTCAAGACGGCTTGCAATGCGCCCGCGGCTCTCATGTCCGGGCAGGCACACCCCAAGGTACTGGCGCGGTTTTCCACGCTGGCCGAGGCCATGCAGGGGGCAATCGTTCACACCGAAGATATCACCCCTCATGACGCGCCGCGCATCCTGGCGATCCTCAATCGGGAGGGCCACCTCGTTCTGGCCGGAGCAACAAGTGATGGCGGGAGACCGAGCGGCGCATCGTGGCTTACTTCCGGAAACGTCGCATCGGCCGAAATCGGATCAACACCCGATACCGCCGTCGCGACGTCGGGCGTGCGTCTCTGCTCGCGTGTGCCGCCAGCGCCCCGTGTCCGGCGCATGCCCAGTACCGCGCCCCCCTAGGGGCGGCACTCTGGGAGCCGAGCCTGTCGGACAAGATCGGTTCCTGGCAACAGTGCTCGCGCATTGTTTGTATTGGAAATCTCGGCGCTGCTTTCCTGTCCCGGGCCTTCGTGACGTAGCTCTCAGGTTCTTCACGATCATCGTCGCTTCTCGCCATAGGTAATGGCGTTCGCCATAGAACCTCTACGTTCCACGCCTAGGCGGAAACCTGATGTGCACCAACGCCGCCATGCGGACGATTTCGGAGCTGTCCTTGTCGTTGCCAACTGCGGATGGTTTGATCGTGGCCCAGCGCCAAGAAATCGCCTTGCCCGCCCCAACCAAGTTTCCACTCACAGCGCCTACTCTGGCGATCCGGTAAAAGCGAGGTTCTCTGCCATCTGTTCGTCTAGTTCCAATAGATGACGGCGGGCGTTGGCGTGGGTGTGTTCGGCACGGCGCTGTGCGTCGGACAGCGCCGACAGTACGGCGCGCCCGCCGAAATGGGTTATGAAACGGCTGTAGCGCCCCCCGAATTCGGACAGCAACGAATCCTCGGCGGACAAGATCGCCTCGGTGCTGCCCGGGTCGCCCTGCCTGCCTGCGCGGCCCGAGAGCTGGCGGTCGATCCGACGGGAACTATGCTTCTCGGTCATGATGACATGCAGCCCGCCCGCCTTGCGCGCCTCGGCATCCAGAATGATGTCGGTACCGCGCCCGGCCATGTTGGTGGCGACGGTCACCGCGCCGGCCCGGCCCGCCTCGGCGACGATGGCCGCCTCGTCTGCGTCCTGCGCAGCGCTGAGGACCCTGTGCTCTACCCCGAGCGCGTGCAGCGCGGCACTTGCAGCCTCAGAGGCGGCGACGGTTCGGGTGCCGATCAGCACCGGGCGGCCTCGGGCCGATAGCTCTTTGGCGCGCTTGGCGACGCGTGCCCACTTGGTCGCGGCACGAGCCGAAACCAGGGTTTTCCAAGTCCGGCGGCGTGAACGCTTGTTCGTGGGGATCCGCACCACTGGCAGGTCATAAACCGACCAGAATTCGTCGGCCGCCTCGGTCGCGGTACCGGTCATGCCGCCAAGGTGGATGTAGCGGCGAAAGAAGCGCTGGAACGTGATCTGAGCGAGCGTGACGCGACGCGTGGTGATTTCCACGCCCTCCTTGGCCTCGACCGCCTGGTGCAGCCCCGCCGACCATGAGCGATCGGGCATGATGCGCCCGGTATATTCATCGACGATCTCGACCTTGCCGTCGCGCAGGATGTAATGTTCGTCACGCCTTCGCAGGTGAATGGCGCTGAGCGCGGTGCGCACCGCGTCCTCGCGGATCGGCGCTGGTTGCCATGCGGAGGGCATCCGACTGGCTTGATCCGCTAACCTGTCGCACCCCTTTCGGCCCAGTTCGACCGTATGGCGCAGCCGGTCGATGCGATAATCGCGCCCCTCTTTCATCTCGGCGGCAATGGCGTGGGCGGCACGGGCCGCTTCGGCCTCGGTCTCTGCATCCGCCGGGGGGACAGACAGGATCAGCGGCGTGCGCGCCTCATCGATCATCACGCTGTCGACCTCGTCCACGATGGCGAATTGCAAGCCGGGCAACAGCAGGCCGGTCCCCTCGAAATACGCGCGTGTGCGCAGGCCGATATCCCCTGACCGCCCGCCCATCGCGACACGGTCGCGCAGAAAGGTGAAAGCAACCTCCTTGCCTGAGGCATAAACGATGTCGGCGGCAAAGGCCGTGCGACGGTCATCTGGCGTACAGCCTGGCTCGATCGCAGCGCAGGTCAGGCCCAATCGGGTATAGAGGCGCTGCATGGTCTCGGCATCGCGACCCGCGAGGTAGTCGTTTGCGGTAATGACATGCACGCGCCGACCGGCCAATGCGGCAGCTCCCGCAGCAAGGGTGATCGCAAGTGTCTTGCCTTCACCGGTCTGCATCTCCGCCACGGCGCCGTTCAACACCGCGCGTGCGCCAAGGATCTGGGTCACATAGTGGCGCTGACCAAGTTCGCGCCCCGCACATTCGCGGATCAGCGCGAAACTTCGGGCCAACAGCGCCTCGCCCGGATGGGCGCGCGCCGCGCGCAGGTCGTGAGCCGCCCGGCGCACTTCGTCGTGGAGCTCACCATCGGACAATTCTGCAAACCTCTTACCGCGGCGCAGGACGCGCCAGGCGAAAAACCTTGTCGGCCGGGCGCGTCGGCGACGCCGTGGAAGGAGGGTGTATTTCTCGATCCAACGGTCGAGCTTGGACTTCGCCGGTTCGACGGGCGCGCGGGGATAAAAAGCGCCTGCTGCCTGTCCGGGGAAAGTATCAGACATTGAGGTCTCGCAAGAAAATCTGCCGCACCGCTCGCAGCATTTGTGCCCCCAAGGGCGCAGAACCATGGTCGAAGCGCACCGAAACCCGTTCACCGAGCGCTGTCAGCGGGCGCCCGTCCATTGGCTCGACGTCCATGACAAAGATGGTTCCGACAGGGGTCAAGGGCTTGTCAGCCGTCGGATCGACGGGGATCGGACCACCTGCCTCGGTCGCCAAAGCTGCACTTGGCAGGACCGGGACAGCAGCGGGGGTGCCGCGGGTCAGTACCGCTGGCACCGGGTCCATGGGCGCGCTGGTCAGGCGCATCTGCACCGCCTCGATGCTGCGACGCACCAGATCGATCTTGGCCTCGGGTATGACCACCCTGACAACACCCGTCTGAGATCCGATAACCCAAGCCAGTTCTTCGCCCTTGCGGACATAGCGCCCCACAAGATCGTCGCCCGCCGGCAGCAGCAGCGTACCGGCCACTGACGCGGTCACGATCTGCTCGCCCCGCCGCTCGACCGCCAGCGCATGCTCTTCTTCGGCAAGCGCCAGTTCCTGTGCAACCATGTCGGCCCGCACCCTGTCGCTGGCCAGCGCATTGAAACGGCGCAACCTCAGTTCCTCGATCCGGGCCTCCATCTGCCGCACGCGAGCGTCCAGCAGAGGGTCGCTCACGCGCAGGATCGGATCCCCTGTCTCTACCGGATCACCGGGGCGCGCCAACAGTTCCTCGACAAATCCTTCCGCGCCGCTCAATGCCCGCGCGGCCTCTGGCGCGCGGATCACGCCGCTGACGATAGTGGCTGAGGGCACGGGCTGAACAAAGAGCGCCCAGACCACCGCCAGCGCCAGCGCCGACGTGACCATTAGTGCGCGGAACCGGTGCCCCTGTAACCGCTGGCTGCCAAGGACAAAGCGGATACCCCGCACCGCGGGGACAATCAGCAGCAGGACACCCGCCCAGAATGCCAGAAGCAGCCCGATCTCGAAGAACATGCCCGCAACCAGCAGCATGATCGTCAGCATGATCATGTACCGATAGACCAGCGAAAGAATTCCGTAGACAGTGAACCAGGTCGCCTCTCCGCGCGCCATAGCGGGCGAAACGGCGTTCTTCATTCCGAAGAGATAGCGCTGTGTCAGGTATTGCAGATGTTGGGTCGAACGGGTGCCGAGGTTCGGGATCTCGATCAGGTCGGCAAGGACATAGTAGCCATCGAAACGCAGCAGCGGGTTGCCGTTGAAGAACACGGTTGAGAGCCCGGCCAACAGCATCACGTTCATCATGGCCGCCCGCAGCAGACCCGGCTCCATCTGCACCCAAAGCAGCGCCGCGCCGCCAGCCAGAAACAGCTCGACCAGGATCCCCGCCGCAGCGACTCCCGCACGCTGCCATTTCGACCGGAACGCCGAGGAGGCCGAGGCGTCCACGTAAGGCACCGGCATGAAGACCAGGAACATGACACCGATCTCGTGCACTTCGCCGCCCCAATGGCGGACTGCATAGGCGTGGCCCAACTCGTGCACCGCCTTGACCAGCGGATAGACCGCGAGGATCAGCAGCAGATTGCCTGCTGTCAGTGCCCGATCGGCAATGTTGGACTGCAGCGCGTCGAGGTTCTGGAGCCCGGCGAACAGGCCCCCACCGACCACCGCCAGCCATACAACCACGCCGAACCAGGAAAAGAACGGCCGCACCAGCCATCCCGTCGCGCGAACGAAATTGTCAGGGTCCAGCACCGGCACCCGGATGGCGAGCGGGTTGCGAAGACTGGCGAGGCGCTTCTTGCGGGTATCGGACCGGCCACGTTGAACGACCTGCTCCATGTCGGGAGGGATCGCGGCGTGCAGCACGTCGGATCGGTGCAGCCGGATCAATAGCTGGATCACCTCGTCCTGTGTTGGCAGGTCGTCACCCAGTGCCTCGGCGGCGGCACGCCAGATCTCTTCCATCGTGCGCCGACCGTTCATCAAGCCGACAAGGCGCCAGGCAGCTTCGGACAGGCGTAGATAGGCGCCGCTGGCGTGATCCTCGACGACGTACCAGACCTCGCCCCGGAACACGGCGCGATGTACCTCGGCATGGGTACGAAGGCGCGGCGTCAGGTCGGCGACGCGATACCAGATCTGGCTGTGTAGCGATCTGCTCATGGCAGCCAGCGCCAGACCGCCATCCGCGCCCAGTTCCGCAGACCATGCGTCCAGATCAAAAGCAGCGAGCGTTCATCCACTGTAACCTTGGCGATTCCCTCCATGCCGGGACGCAGCAGGTCTGTCTGTTCGGACAGTTGCGCATCGACCCGGAACACGTTTCGGCCATCCTCGACCCCGGCGACAGATGTGACACGACCGGTTTCCATTCCGAACGTCTGCCCCGGCAACGCGGTCAGAATAACCTCACCGGCCAGCCCCTGTCCCACCAACGCAAGGTCGCGCTCGTCGACCGACAATACGATACGATAAGCGTCCAGCGGCGCGATCTCGTAGAGCACCTGCCCGCGCGATACCGGCGCGCCAACGGACTGATCCAAATCGCCCGACAGAACCACCCCATCGAACGGAGCGCGCAGTTCGGTTCGGGCAAGACGTTCCTCGAGCAGAGCAATTTCGGCCTCGGCCTGGCTGATCTGGGTGGCGGCAATACCGATGGCGGCACGGTCGCGCTCTGCCAGCGCGGTCTCGTACTCGCGCTGACGCTGGGCACGGACGGTATTCCAGCGCGCGATTTCCAGCCTCAGGTCGCGGTCGTCCAGCGTCGCGAGGATGTCGCCCTCGGCCACGATGTCGCCGGGGATCGCAGCGGCAGACGCGATGTATCCCTCCAGCGGAGACGCGACTACGCGGCGGATCTCGCCCTCGACCCGCGCGCCCGCAGTGATGTGAAAGGGCGCTGCAGTTGTCCAGGCGAACCACAATGCAACGCCCGACAGCAGGATCACCGCCTTCAGCCCCAGCTTGCGGGGGCCGAGGACGGCGGCGCCAATGCGGCCAATCTCTGCCAGCACCTTGACCGGCAGGGCACGATCGTTCAGCCGCTTTTCCTCTAGCACCGGGCCAAGGATACCGGCCACCGCTTCGACAAGGTCGACTTCTTCGTCTCGAAACGGGTTGTTGCCGCCGCGTTCCAACACCATCGCCCCTGTCACTCGGCCATCGCGGCGCAGCAAAACGGTGAGCACAGCGCGGGGAACGCCGGACCGGATCAGCTCCTGATGTGCGGCTGTCAAGGTCAACGTGTCCTCGCCATCCTGCGGCATCCGGATCGCATCACCCTGGTCGATGGCCTCGTCCATCGAGTCGGCGATCCGCTGGACAAGTTCCGAGGACCGCTGGAAACCGCCGCTGTGAGACAACGAGACAACCTTGGACCGTCGGCGGCGACGGCGGCCAAGCGCCACACGGTCGCAGGCGAGCCGATCGCAGAAATCCGTGACTGCCGTGGCGGCAGCGACGGACCAGCGCGGCTCGTCCAGGGTACCCGCCAACAACTCGACGGCGGCGCGTGCCCTGGCCTGGCTCAACGCGCCTTCGTTCAGGTCACGGACCACGAGACGAAGCTCGATGGCCGGAAGCGCCCATTTCACCTCGTCCACCACGCGGCGCAGGTCCAGATCGGCGCGGACGGCAAGCTGGATCGCGACCACGCCGAAGAGCGCGCCGTCGCGCAGCACCGGAACGCCCACCGCACAACAGGTCGCGCCACGTTCCTGAAAACCGCTTTTCACAATCGGCTTGCGTTGCGCGATGGCGAGGTCCACGGCAGAAGCCAGCCCTTCGCCCGGTTCTGCGTCCCTCGGTGCGCGGGCCGCCAGCCGGAATGGCCCTGTGTCGCGCGGGCCAAGCGCCAGTACAACAATGTCGGCGCTCAGGCGCTTGCACAACTGGTCGGTCCAGGCGACCAAGGCCGTCTGCTCATCCGTCTGGGTCGGGGATACCTGCGCAGACTCTTCGGCGCCTTCCACCGGACCAGCCGTCATTTCCAGGTTAGATCGCGTTTCCAAGGCTGTCTCCTTCAGGAACGATCCCGATGTTATGACGCAAAGTCAACGTTTTATAGTCCTTTGTTATGGCTACCTGGGCCGTTAGCAGGAGACCTGCAAAAAGACATCGGGAAGGCGCAAGCCGATACGGATGAGAGGTAGTGCCCCATAGGGCTCCGCGGTGCGAAAGGCCCCCCGCAGCTAGCGGAGGGCCATTCGCAAGGCGGGTGGCAAATCCTGCAATCGCACTCAGAGCGCGAAGTGCTGCGCCCCACCTGATGGGGGCGCGACGAACGCACCGGTTTCATCGTCATAGACCAGATAGTCGGTCACATCCGGCGTGGAGCGGTCGTCGAGCAGCCACGGAACGTAGATTCCGGACTGTGCGACAATATCCAGGTAGCTCTGGCTGCGGCCATGCTGATCCAGATCGCCTCCCAACTCGTTCCAGCCGACGAATACGTTCTTCTGGCTGTTCAGCGTGGTCATGCTCCCGCTCAAGAGAGCCTCGTTTGTCCAGGCGATGACCTGCGGTGCAGAGGCCGGATAGCCGACCTGGGCACTGGTGGCGTTCAGCAATGCAGCGACGGCGTGGCGCATCAGGGCGTTCTCGCCCCCTCCGTTCAGGTCAAGCGCATCGACCAGCGTCACATCTGCCAGGTGAGCATAGCTGACTGGAATGTCGAACACCGTACCCAGTGTCTGCTGCGGATCGTAGATCAGCATGCCATCCGAGGTAGCGGGCCACGCAGAAGCGCCGTTCTGGGTGGCGTTGTTCTTCCAGAAACCTGGTGTCAAACCAGCGGCCTGCCCCTGCTGCACGCCATGATGATGGGCCAGGTCGGTGTCGGTGATTGACCGATCCTCGCCCGCGAAAACAGCGGCAGCATTTCCGTATGCACCGATCGAGGCCGATGCATTGACAGCACCGTCCGAGGTGAACAGCCATGTCTCCCCGACATCCAGCATCCCGTCATTGTCGGTATCCCCATCAACATATATGGCGGCAAAGTCGTCGCTGGTATCGTCCGGTGTACCCGCGTCGTCGATCACGCCGGTGAGTTTGTCGAGAACAATCTCGCCGGCCCCTTCGTTGGTGACAAGGTAGGTCCAGATCAGCGGCGTACCTTCGACGAACAACGGTCCGGGCGCATCGTTTGCGTCCTCGAGTTCCGTCGGGGCATAGACATTGACTGCATTGACCGCTTTGACCAGCTTCACCCGGTCCTCAACGCCGGTGAGACGCGCGTTGTCGGTCGCCGACACCTGCTCGTTCTGATCAGTTGCCGCAACGGCGATAGCGATGTTCTCGTAGTCGCCTTCCGGCGCAACGCCGACCGCAACGTAGAGCCAGGTCTCGCCGGGATCGAGCAGACCGTTGCCATCATCGCCTGACACGTAGGACGGCAAGAAGTCGTCGGAACCATCACCCGGCGTGCCCGCATCGTCGATCAGGTTAATGACGGCCAAGGTCTCTTCACCCGTGTTGGACAGAAGATAGGTCCAGGTGACGTCCTGACCGGCGCGGACCTTGACTGGGATCGTGTCGGCATCCTCTGCCTCGGTCGGGTTCAGCGGATCGACAGCATTCACCGCTTTTTCCAGGGTGATTTCCGCGGTGTCCGGCGGCGTAGAGCCTTGATAGCGGGCAAGATCACTGTCGGTGACCTGCCTGCCTTCGGCATCGGTCGCGGTGACGGTCGCCACATTGACATAGTCGCCCGGTGTCACGATGCCGACAGCGCGATAGAGCCATGTCTCGCCAAAGTCGAGCAACCCGTTGTTGTTGGCGTCACCCGCAACATAGTTCGGCGCGAAATCGTCGGAACTGTCGCCAGGCGTGCCCGCATCGTCGATCAGACTTCCGACGGCAAGCGCGCCACCGCCCGCATTGCCGACAAGGTAAGTCCAGACGACCGCGTCGCCCGAGTTAAGGTCCGGGCCGCTCAAAGTGTTGGCGTCTTCGGCAACCGTCGGGTTCCACGGATTGACCGCGTTGACCGCCTTGACAAGCGTGACTGCCGAGCCGCCAGGAATCATGGTGCCCGTGTGATGGTTCACGTCTGTATCTGTCGCTTTGCGGCCGTAGGCGTCGCTGACCGTCACCCTGACCTCGTTGACATAATCACCGTCGGCGGCGACTCCGTCCAAAGACGCCAGCCAGGTCTCTCCCGGGTCCAGAATGCCGTTGCCGTCGTCGCCGGAGACATAGACCGGCGCGCGGTCATCCGACCTGTTGTCCGGCGTACCGGCGTCATCCACGATGCTGTCCAGCGAGACCGAAACGGTGCCGTCATTGGTGATCAGGTAAGTCCACAATACGGCAGACCCCGTCTCCAGCACCGGACCCGGACCGGCATCGGCATCTTCGGCAGCCGTGGGATTGAGGGGATCCAAGGCATTGATCGCCTTTTCGATCGTCACGGACGGCGGTGGGTCGGTCACAAAGATGCCCACGTGATGGTTGGCGTCCGAAGCCGTCGGAGCCGCACCCCGCGATCCGCGCGCCGTTACGGTGGCAACATTTGAATAGGCCCCCGCCACGACGGTATGATCCCCAACGCCTTCGGAAGTGTACAGCCAAACCTCGCCCGGATCGAGACGCCGGTTACCGTTGGAATCGCCCGAGACGTAGGTCGGAGTGAACCGGTCGCCATCCGAATCTGTATCGCTGACCGACAGCCGATGAAGCGACTCGTCCCCGGTGTTCGACACGAGATAGGTCCAGATCACATCGGTCCCGATCGCGAGCTCGACGGCTTCGGCCGCAGTGTCCGCATCCTCGGCATCGGTGGGGAACCACGGATCTACGGCGTTGATCGCCTTTTCGATCTGGATACCCACCTCGATAGTGCCGGGCTCGGCCGGCCCGGAGGGGGTGGAACCGGCGGCCGTTTGCAGTGGCGCGCGAACGGTGTCGTTCTCGGGTCCGCCGGCGCTGTCAAAAGCGCCCCGGCCGTTTCCGGGCTGCGGATCACGCGGCGCACCGTGCTGGTCACCCCATTCGGGGTCCTGCGGCGTGACCATGGCAATCACGTCATAGGCCTCGGCCCGGCTGGTCGCGGCACCCGTGGCCTCGGCCAGATCCAAAAGGAACTCGACAGCGTGCGGCGATGGCAACCGGTTCACCGTGGGCGCGCCGAAACGCGAGAACGGAACGATGAAACTGTTGTATTCGCCGGTCCAGTCGAACATCCGGTCGGTGCCGGTGTTGGCGATCAGGACATCGCGACCGCCGCCGCCAAAGGCAAAGTCCGCCGCGCCACCGGTGGTTTGCGGGGTAACCGCACTGTCCGAAGTGTCGTTCCGGCCGCCGTTTGTACCCAAGTTATCGTCGAGCTGGAGATAATCATCTCCCCACCCGCCAAACATCCGGTCATGTCCCGTGCCGCCAAACACAACGTCGTTGCCGTCGCCGCCAAAGATCGCGTCCTTGCCGTCCTCGATCAGGTTGCCGTCGTCATCGAAGGTCCGGAAGTTCAGGAAGTAATTCTCGATGATCGGGCGCGGATCGTACGGGTCATAGAAGGTCTGGTAGCTGCCGGTCGTACGATCATAGAACTCTGACAGGATCCCGCTATCTGGTTCGTACAACATCGGCGTATTGGCGATGGGCCGGGTGTCGTTGTGGAAGATCGGCAGCGCCTCGGCGCCCGAAGCTGCATCATCCCCGGCTCCGGCATGGATGAAATCGTCACCCAGACCACCGTAGATGATGTCATTGCCACCCTCTTTGGGCAGGATCGCGTCGACGGTGATCTTCAGGTAACCTTCCAGATCCACCTCTGCGCCGATCCAGGGCCCGGGGATCGAAAGGGTCTGCTGCGACTCTGCCCCGATGCCGTTCAGAGGCTCGGCCAGACCATTGCGGCTGACCCGGATCACGCCATCGTCGCCAAGCAGACCGTCTTCGCCTGTCCCGCCAAAGATACGGTCGTCACCGGTGCCGCCGATGATCTGGTCGTCGTGGCCGTTGCCATAGCCCACGTCGTTACCCGTCATCAGGTAGATGATGTCATCGCCATCCTCGCCATAGACAAGGTCGCTGGCGCCGAGGCTGCCGACATCCGTGCCTGGCGTGTAGTCCAGCAGAACCACGGCACGCGGGATCAGGCGGATATCGCCGCGCAGGTGCGCTTGCGAGGGATCGGCCGTGTTGTTGCCGATGTCCGGGGTCCTGTCGTAGTTGTAGGCCAGCCAGACGTTGGGAGCATCGAGAAGGTCGAAGATGTTGCCATTGTCGCCGACGATCACATCTGCGTCACGACCATGTTCCGATCGCGCGCCCAGCGTACTGTCCGCATCAGTACCAAGGATATTGATGGCAATCTGCGTCCCGGCCCCGCCAAAGATAATGTCAGAGCCATCCGGGCGCTGCTCGGGTGTTACGAGCGTATACAACGAAGAACTACCACCGATCAGATCGTCCTGACCCAGGTTGCCAAAGATCAGGTCGTTGCCGCCGCCACCTTCGACATAGTCGTCGCCATCGGTTTCGGCCTCGAACGAGGGCACGTGCACAAGCATGCCGTCCGTGTCGCGTGTGGCCGACACCGGGAGGTCGAGGATCGCACCGTCGCCCTGGACGGAATCATCCCCGAGTTGCGCAAAGATCTTGTCGTGCGAGGCACCACCCGCGATGTCGTCATTGCCGAACTGACCATCATTGCGCGCCTGATAGGCAACGTCGTGATAGAGCTCGGTAATCTCGAAGGCGGTCCAAGGTGAGCCCGAGTGGCGCGGGTCGACGAACAGCGTTACGTTGTCCACATTTGCCGAGCCATCGCGGTTGTAGATGGTGGATCCGGTCAGGCGCACGATACGTGCATCCTGATCCTGGTGCGGTCCCTCCGCGCGCTGTACCAGCGTGACATTGTCGCCAAAGATCAGGTCCTGGTCGGTGCCACCGTCGATCCGGTCGCCGTTCGGCACACCCTGCACGACCCGGTTCGCGCCACCGATCAGGATATCGCGCCCGGCATCGCCAAAGATCAGGTCGTCACCGCCGTTGTCGATCTCTGAACTCGCGATCTCTACAATGTACTCATAGGCCGTGGTCCGAATCCGCAGCGGCGGTTCGGTCACGTCGATGCGGCCGTGGTCACCAAAGACGACGTCGTCGCCGATGCCGCCAAAGACGGAATCGTCCCCCACGATCATGGCATCGCCCGCCTCGGAGATCAGCGCGCCCGCAACCGGGATGGTCAGGACCGGCCCGGCCAGCTCGCGCTTTTCAGCGATGGTCAGCGTGTCGTCGTTATAGACCATCAAATCGCCGAACATGTCGACGTTAAAGCCGCTGTCGCCCCAAATCTGGTCCAGTCCCTGCTGGCCGAAGATTGCGTCGTTGCCGCCGCCGCCGGCCAGATGGTCGCCTTCGCGGCTGCCCATGATCAGGTCATCGTTGCCGCCGCCATAGGCGGTCACCTTGCCCGCGCCGCCGCCTGCGGTGACCCGCGCCTGACGTAGGCCGTCTGGCAGAACCGCGCCATCTTCCAACGTCAGGGTCAGGCCGTCTGTCGAGATCTCGGCGATGCGGTAGCTGGCAGTCAAGCCATTGGCCAGTTCGACCTCGACCGCGCGCCCTTGGCGGAAGCCCGCATCCAGCCAGCTCGAGGTCGCCTGGATGGTCAGGGCAGTGGCGTCGAAAGTCATCTCGCCGGCCAGTTCTGCAAAGACGAGGATCTGATCCTTGCCCGCGATCAGGAAAGGATCAGCCAGTGGCATCAAGAAGCTGGACCGGAGGTCGGCCAGCGCCTCGGTGGTAAACGGCGGGAAGGGTCGTTCGCCGAAGTTGTGGCCCTCGCTGTCGCTGCCAGAACCGGAATAGAACAGGCCGTCCTGCGAGGTGTCACCGTAGATCACCAAGAGCGATTCCGATCCGCCGCCACCGTCGACCATGATCAGGTCGCCGCCGTCCTCGGTCCGGTTGCCGCCGCCGTGGATCATCGTCAGGCCGCCATGGATCGCGGTCTCTCCGCCCTGCCCGGCTGTGGTCGGTTGGAGCGTGCCGTCAATCCGCAGGGCGTCGTCGCCCTTGCCCATCATGATGTTCAGCACCTCGATGCTGGACAGGAGAGAATCTGTGGTAAAGTTGCCGTTCACGTCGAGCACCTGGGTGCCCCAAGAGATGCCTCCGGGCACCGTGGTGGGCTCACCGAAATCTGTTTCCTCGAAGCTGAGTTCCGTGGCCATGCCGAAGCCGGTCAGCCCAGTGGGCGTCAACACGCCGGACTTATCCTCCTGCGAGGCGTCGTCAAAAATGTTAAGGACGTCGATTTGCGCAAACTCGTCGGGCTGCGGGCCTATGCCGACGGCCTCGCCCGGTGTCTCGCCCGGCAGGATGATTGCCGGGATCAAAGTGCGGTCGGCACCAGTCACTCCGCCCTCTACCGACAACGGACCCTGGATGTTGGTCAGGCGGTGCACGGAAGAGAACGACATCTTGTTCTGCAGGTAGACCGGCAGGGTATAATCATCGTTGGCCTCGACCGTGATCCGGACCTCGGTTGCCCAGTTGCTGTCGTCGAACTGAATTGCATCGGCAACGCGGACGACGCGGATATCGCCGGTGCCCGCGGTAAGATCGGCAGACGGTGTCAGGCGCAAGAACTCGCGATCCTGATTGTCGATTTCCAGCAGCGCGATCTGGTACAGTCCCGCATTCGGCCCGCTGCCGATGCGGATCTCGTGCCCCGGAAGGAAGCCGTCGGCGTACCAGCTGCCGCCGTCGGTACGCGTGATGGTGTCACCATCGACGGTGACGCCGTTTTCTGTGATGGTCTCGTTTCCGAAGATCACCTGCCCGTTGAACAGCATCGCGATAGACACTTCGCCCAGCGAGACGGTCGCATCGACCCCACCGGTGAAATTGGCGCCGGCAAGGGTGATCGTGGTGTCGGTGACAGCGGTGACCTCGTAATATTCCTCGGTACCGGTATCGTTCGCCGTGCTGCCGGAAATTGCAATGCGGGCGCCGACATATAGGTTGGCATCCAGGAAAGAGCCCAGGTCGGTGCGCGTTATCGTGTCCCCCGAGAAGCTGACAGGGCCATCGAAGAACTCGGCAACCTCGAATGTGCCTACATCGACATGCTCGATCAGACGGTCGCTGTTGTCGGACGTGTCGATGGCGCTGACGATGGACGCTTGCCCGTCCGTCAGAAGCGGGATCGTCACCACCTCGCCTGCGTTGGGCGCCGAGGTCAGCCGGATGGTGTAATCGTCGTCGGAAAGGGGCGTGACCAGAGTGTCACCGGCGCTTTCGGTGATGACCACACCGGGGGTGTCGTTATCCAGAACCTTGACGCCCAGGACCTGGTTGGCAGCATCATCAAAGGCGCCGCCGGTCGAGGTGACCGTCGCCTGGATCTGCAGACCACGCGGGTCTTCGGGGATGTCATCGTCTATGGCGGTCAGTGTGACATACTTGACGGTATCCCAATCCGAGGCGTCGAATGTGATCGTAGGCATGTCGAAGGCCAGTTGCGCCTCGGTTCCCGGCGCGAACAGTTCGGCCAGCGAGACGGTGACGGTCTCGCCCGGGTCAGGCGCCCGGGTAAGCGAGATGCCAACCCGGTCGGTAAAGCCATCGGGGCCTTCCAGAACACGCGTGTCAGTGCCCTCGTGCGTGAGGATCACGTCGGCCTGATCGTTGTCCAGAATCGTGACCTCGACGTTGCGCACGGCAAGGCCGTCGTACAGATCGACGGCGTCTTGATCGGCGCCGTTTTCATTGATCGCCTGAACGCTATGGCTGATGACGATCTTGCGCTCGCCCTCTTCCAGACTGTCATCCGAGGCGGCAATCCAGACGGTCTGCGCGTCGGACCAATTGGTCGAGTCGAAAACCAGAACGACATCGCGGGTCGGAACCTGTTCGTCGGTCCCGTTGACCGAAACCGTGTCGAAGTAATCGCCCTCGGAGGCGCCGATCAGGACCGAGTCGCCCTCGTCCGGCAGGCCATCGTTGTTGCGATCCAGCAGAATGCGAGGCGCCTCGGTCGGGTCCCAGGCATCCTCGTCGTCTGACGAGCGCGCTGCCGAAACGGTGATATAGACCCTGGTGCCGACTGCAATGGCCTCGTTGAGCGAAATCTCATAACGGTCGCCGAAATCGCCTTCGCGAACAACGGAATAACCGTCTTCGTCGCCGTTCTCGTCGACCTCGCGAATGCTGACAGGACCGCTGCCGTCACCCGCCACGGTCATCTCGACGCCTTCGATGGACAGGCCTTCGTAGCGGCCGTCGCTGAGGACATCGTGGTTGATGACAGAGCTCTGCCCTTCCAGTCCGGCGCTGCTGATCTGCTCGGTCACATCACCAGCGACATTGATCACATCGCTGCCGAGGTTGCCGATGATGCGCACGGCAACGCCGATGGGGGTGGAGAGGACGAAGAAGTCGTCGTCGCCCTCCAGGCCATCGACCTCAAGCACTTCAATGTTCTCGAAGTTGACGTTCAGGCCGCCGCCAAAGATGCCATCTTCGCGGATGACAAAAGCGTCCCCGAACTCGGTCCCAAGGACAATAACCTTATCATAGCCCGTGCCGCCGTCGATCGAGACCGGGGCGTTGAGATTGTAGGTCACCTGGTCTTCACCGGTACCGGTGTTGATGATGTTGCGGCCTTCGACCGAGTACCGGTCAATGATCGGGTCGAAATTCTCATCGGCCAGCGCAAAGGCGCGAACCACGAATATGTCGTTGCCCGCGTCGCCTTCCAGCCGGATCTCCGCCTTGTTGGAATAGACGATGAAGGTATCGCCACCATCGCCCCCCTTGGCCAACAGCGGCTGGGACGGACCCGCGGTGATGTAACCGCGGGTGGTGCGGATGACCTCTGTCGGCTCGTCGCCGGGCACCGCGTTCAGGTGGAATGCTGCCCCTTCGGGGTTTTCAGCATCCAGAACACCGTGGAACTGGCCAATCTGGAAGCGATCGGCCCCTGCCCCTGCATCCAGCGTGGTGATCGTGCTGTTGCCGTCGACGGCAAACATGTCGTCGCCCCCAAGGCCAAAGACGGTCAGCCGACCATTGACCGCGCGGTCGTAGTTGACCCTCTGTACGCTAGCTGGCCGCTCGGTGGAGGTCTGAGCCTGGTCGATGGCATTATCCAGCGAAGTGTCGGTGCCATTCGGATCCGCGTGCAGCAACGCGACGAAGCCAGGCCGGTCGGTGACGCGGTTCTCGATTGCGGTGATCTCGCGCAGCAGGAACAAGTCGGCGCCGTCCGAGCCAGTGATCGCCAGCGTATCGGCGCCATCGTCGGGTGCGCCGGTATCGAGAACGTTGATCACATAGTCGCGCTCGTCGCCGTAGGTGCCAGTCGTGTTGATGACGTAGACGTCTGTGTCTTCGGCCCCGTCAAGGTCAAGCGTGTCGCGGTTGCCGTTGTTGCGATACGTGTCCATCGTCATCAGCGCGTTGACGGTAATCTCGTCCTCGTCGCCTGCGGTGCGGATAAAGCCTTGGGTAATCAGCGTCAGCGAGTTGACGGTGATGATGTCCACGTCGTCGCCGGATTGAAGCACGAACTGATCACTGTTCTGGTCGCCGCGGGTCTGAATGGTTCCGGTCAGCTCGGCAGTGCTTCCATATCCGCTATCGGCGTCGGTGGTCGAACGCGACGAGCCGGTACGGGTGGTGTCGAGCTGCATCGTTACCGTCTGGCCGGCGATCACCAGGCTGTTGGCCTCCATCGAGAGATTGTCGCCGACCCAGAGGTCCACTGTGTTGAAGGCATCCACACGGGCGCTATCAAAGCTTTGCACCGCGTTCTGCACCACAAGGCGAGTGCCGTTTTCAAGCAGATACAGGTCCTCGGCCGGGGATGACACATCACGCGGCAGGATGCGCGGCACTTCGGCGTGGCTGTAAGGCGAGGTCGGCAGGGTCGGCGTGGCAGGCGTGTCCGGGATGGTCAGCCGCACCGCGCCGCCCGTGGACAGGGCGTAGAGCAGGTTCAACTCGTTCGCTGTCTCGGTCAGGTAGACGCCAGTGTCGCCATCGGCAGTCACCACACCGGACCAGTCGCCCAGAATGCCGGAATCGATATCAAAATCGTCCGAGGACAGACCGATGGAGCCGCCGTCGGCCAGCAGGTCAACATTCCGACCAGTGACGTTGTCGTCTTCATCCGCGCCAGAGTTGGAGTCGAGAATCGACCCTGCCCGGGTCGTCAGCGTGACGTCGCCCAACTCGGAATCCACCGTGTTAACGCGCATGTTGCCCGCTGTCTCGGTGATCCGGATGGTGCGTTCGGCGTCCGCAGTCAGGACACCGGTCTGCGATACGCTCAGGACGCTGTCGACCAGATTGGTTTCCAGGAAATCCGCGTCGGTGCCGATACCGCCGGTACGGGCGGTCATGGTGATGTTGACGCCGCCGACGTCCCAAGGATCGGGTGTGCCGTCGGTTGGATCGGAATCGAGAATGTCGCGCGGTGCTTCAAGAGTCACGTCACCAGCGGAGGAGTCGATCCGGCCGACACGCAGATCGTCGAGGTCGTCGCTCAGGACGGCGTCGATCTCGGTCAGGAAGATGTCGCCATTGGTGGCAGCGTCGATGTAATGCGCGCCAGTTCCGTCGGAGTCACCCTGCCGGATATTTGTATTCGCGACGATGCGGACGGTGTTGTCGCCCGGCGCACGTACGGTTGAACCATCAGGATCGGTTCCATCGACCGTGACCCGGCTGCCCGCCTCGATCAGGTCGAAGTCCCAAGTGGTGACAGTCAGTTCGGTCGGCGTGGCGGAATAACCCGCGCCGGGTCCGAGATCACGGTTCACGGTATCCGGATCATCATAGAAGAACTGATAGTAGGTGCCATTGTCTCCGGTATCGTTGGAGAGGGGTGGGCCGGGATCGCCAGTGACAAGGACACCCTGGCTCTGACCATCCACATCCTCGCGAACGGCAGACCGCAGGGCAAGTGACGCCTCGGTCGCGGCCGCCACGATGCCGACCGCCACGGTGGCTGTGGTCTGTGTGGTGTCGCCGGTACGGATGCGCAGGCCAAGGTCCATCCAGATGTTGTCGCCCGACGCTGCATACAAAGCTTCGTTCTCGCTGGCGACGCGGGTCAGATCCACCTTGATCGCCGTATTATCGGAGCCGATATCTCCCTTGGTCGCTTCTATCCCGTGGAACAGCGACACGATGCGCGTCGCGGTTCCGGCCGTAATTGAAGAGGCCCGGGTCAGTGTCAGCTTATCGCCATCGACATCGGCCACCTGGTGAACCTCGTCGCCGACGCGGATCAGGCCACGTTCCGCGATCGCCATGTCGGCCCAATCACCGCCATCGGTGCGCACCAACTCGACCGCGCCCGAAGCCCCGGTTTGTGCGGTGACTTCTAGTTCGGCCACCGCATAGGACATGAACTCTGTATCGCGGTAGCTGCGCGCCAGGTCGGCATCGCCCATCGTGTTGGTGCGGATGACCGCGCCCCCGGTCAGGATGTCACCACCGGTGTTCAGAATGCGGGTCTCGCCCAACGGGTTCTCAAGCGAGGCGCCGTTGACGTTGCTCCCGGCAAGAACGATGTTCCCTGTCCCAAGATTGCGGATATCGATCAGGGCGTTGCCGTAGCTTTCCTTGATCGAGAACTGCATTGCGCTTTCGAGAATATCCAGGTCGACCAGCAGCACGCGGGCCTGACCGGCCTCGGCGATCATGTCGATCCGGTTCACCACCAGATCGTAATTGGACAGGTTGGTCAGCCGCACTTCGCCAAACCCGCGCAACACGCGCAGTTCGGTCCAGTGTTTGCCATCGAAATTTCCGTTCTCCTGGCTGATGCTGCCAATCGGCGCATTGAATACAACCGACCCAAGGTTCGCGGCGATGATGTCATCGACTTCGATCTGGTCGCTACCATTGAAGTCGTTGAACGCATCCGAGCCGACCTCGGGCAATATGAATACGCCGCTGTCGTTCATCAGTTTGACGTTGTAGGCCCGTACAACATCACCGCTTGAATCAACCACCAGTTCCGGTGACGGGCCTGCGCTGATTTCGATATCGGAATCCCATTCGATCAGGTCACCGTTGACGCTCACGTAGACTGCAAGGTCATCGTAACCGGGATAGGTGTTCAGAGCGCTTGGCGGGACATCGTTGGCATGGACATTTACTCCGCCAATCAAACGCGGGGCAGCAAAGATGGTCGCACCGGCATCGCCATCGACAACCAGACGCGTGCTTGCCGAGCCATAGGTATCCCCGGTGCCAGCGCCAATCCCCCAGAACACCGCCCGATAGTCACTCGCGTAGGTATAGCTCGCCCGATTGACTTCAAAATCTACACCACGACGCCCCTGAATCAGGGTTCCATCGGTCAATTGGTCCTTGCCGACAGCCAGGCTACCTTCGATCAACACCGCGGAATCATAGTCGAAGTTACTGTCAGACTCGGCACGTGTGCCGCCGAACAGGCCCCCGGCCTCGGCACGGGCATAACTGTCTATGGTCAGATCGCCAGATAGCGAACTGGAGGTCGGGCTGGCGAGGATGCCCATGTTGGCACTGACATCAACGGTTTCGGCATCGATTGCGGCACCATCACCAATGACCGAATTCGAACGGGCAGTCAGATCATTTTCAACATAGGCACCAGCGCCGGCGATCAGCCCGCCGCCGTCTGCGATGACTTCGGCCGTATGGTTGAAATCAAGCTGTGAGTACTGGCGGAAATTGCCTGCGGCCTCGATCGTGACATCTTGCGCCTGTACTTCGGTCAGTTCTGTGATCGCGCTGTCGCTGCTCAGGATCGTGGCTGAAGTCCCACCCGTTGTGACCCCTGTGATGCTGGTCAGTTTGCCCACTGCGGTGGTCGAATAGCTGCTGGCAATCTGATCGCCATCCGAATCCTGAACGCTGAGAAGACCACCCGCGATGTTGCTGACCACAAGGTCGAGGTTGGTATCGGTCAGCGAGTAAAGGGTCACATCACCGCCCGCACGGACGAGGTCAGCGTTGATGTAGGCCTGCGCCATCACATCCGCGCCGGAATCGGCAGTGGGGAAGGTGAACGCGCCGAAACCACCGCCGCCACCGCGCGCCTCGGCCTTGGTCTGACCGTCGAACGCGACGAAAACAGCTTCGCGGATGTCGCGACCCTCGGGTGTTTCCAGGCCCATGCCCGTGGCATCCGTCGGATCGTCGGGAAGCGCATTCAGGTTGACACGGAACTCGTGCCGGCCTTCGACAGGCGCGCCCAGATTCACCTCGACCCGTTCCAGCCGGTTGGCGTTGGACAGGGCCTGAACAACCACGGAGCCGTTTGCCAGAATGACGTTCACGGTGCCCGCAAAGGACATCGTGTTGCCCGACCCGTCGCGCAGGACAAAGCCGTCGGCCAACGCGCCGCCATTGCTGGCCACGGTGTAGGTTGTCCCCTCATCCAGCCCGATGATAGGCAGGTCAGCAGCCTTGGTCAGCGACTGCACCGCCTCGTTGCTGGGCAAGCGTGCCAGCTCAACCGGAGTAATCTCGATGTTGTTGGAGGAGTCGTTGGGGTCGGTGTAACCTACCGCTTCATAATAGGTTTCCGCCAGTTGAATACGATAGGCGTCGACAACTATGACATAGTATCCACGGCCCGAGGTCAGCCCGCCGACGGGCGTTCCGCCATCCTCGACCTCGTACAAGACCAAGTCACCGTTGGCAAAACCGTGCCCCTCGTACACACCGTCGCGGTTGGCATCGGTGCCCAGGTAGATCGTGTTGTTGTCCGTGGTGAGAAGCTCGCCGCCGCTATTCGTGTCAGGCGTTTGGCCGCTGCCCTGGAGGTCGATGAACGACGCCTCGAAGCTCTTTGTCGACCCGGTGTTCGAGTAGGTCACCAGATCATTTGCCGCAAAGGGCATTGAGACCGGATCGATGACGCCGGACGAGATGTTTCCGCCCGAGAAAGTCAGCCGGTCGGTGCTGGCGTTGAAATCCGAGGTGGCCAGGCGAATGGTGAATTCGTCCACCACGCGCACCTGATAGGTCGCGTCTGCGATCAGCCCACTGATCGGCGCGCCGCTGGGCTTATAGACGACCTCCATGTCGTCTTCGAAGTTATGCGCATAGGCGAACCGGATGGTATCGCTGAGAGCATCCACCTGCGCCGCGCCCTCGGGCGCCGCCTGGTAAATCAGATGGGTACCGGTCGACGCGGTCAGGTTCACCGGCGTACCTGTGCCGTTCTCGGCATCGGACTGGTTCGTGTAAAGCTCGATCGCGTTCAGGTTCGCATCGACCACACGAACATAATACAGCTGCCCGGCGGGCGCCACGGCAGCTGCGCCGCCCGGATCGTAACCGACAAGCTGACCGGTATAGAGATCGGACGAAGCCCCGAGATAGATACGGTCAGCGGTGGCATCGACGCCCACCGGAGCCTCGACATCGAGAAGGCCGTTCTGCGACGAAGTGTCGATGGCCTGCGCCTCGGTCTCGTAAAGCTCGATCACGAAGTCATTGATCGCACGCACATAAGCCGTGCCGCCGGTGGCCGCATCGCTGGGCACGGTATCCCCGGTCGCAAGGCCGTGGGGCGAAGTGAAGGTGATCTGGTCGGTACCTGTGTCGATCCCGGAAATCGTGGCCGACACACCGATCACCGGCAGCTCGGCTGCCGTGGCGAGGAAGCTTTCAGAGGCATCGACCGTAAGCGCCGCACCGAAACGGAAATTGTCGGTCGGATCAGGCGAATTTCCGGCAATCTCCATCACCGTGTAGGTGCCGTTCGCCGCTCCAGCCCCGGTCAGGACGATGGAGTCACCCTCCTGCAACCCGTGCCGTTCAAAGTTGATGGTATCTTCGGTGCCGTCCATCGTCAGAGTGTTCGACGGAGGGGACGCATTTCCATCCTCGACCACCGCTCCAACGGTGACGTCATCCGCGATGACCACGCCATTGTCGCCCAGGAAAGCCTCGACGTCATTCCGCGCGTAGGCATCCGAAACAGAAGCCCCGACGAGGATCACGCCACCGCCATAGGCGCTGGCCTTGCCCTTGGCTTCGCCAACGATGTTCGACGCGGTAACGATAAGGTCACCGGTCAAATCCAGCGAGGCGCCATCGCCTGTGTAGGCGGCCGTGCGGGTGTAAGTGTGGGCGTTGGTTTGCGCGCCGCCCCCGGCAAGCAAGGCTCCGGTACCGACGAGCACATCAGAGAACGTGCCTGCCTGGCTGGTGGCCTCGACCGTGACATTGCGGCCGGTCACTTCGACGTTGTCGCCTATCCAGGCGAACGAGCCACTGCTCAGGTCGGAATCCGACAACAGGACCGAAATGGCCAGCCCGCCGCCCGATCCCACGTCGCCATCGACAGCGGCATAGTCGAACGAGGTGATGCTTTTCACCGTCAGGTCACCGGTCAGGTCAATGACCGCCCCGTCGCCGATCCAGGCATCGGCATTCGAGTATACCGAGTTGTCAGCAGACCCCACATAAGCGGTACCGGTGCTGCCAGCACCGCCGGCGATGCTGACGGCCACGACCAGAAGATCGACGGACGCCTTCCTTTGCTCTGCATTGGCAGTGACCGTCAGATTGTCGGCCCCGATATCGGTACCCGCGCCGACATAGGCTTCCATTGTCGTGGTGACATAGGCGGTGGGAATGAGTGCGGCGATGGCAATCGCCCCCCCCGATCCGCCATGGGTGTAGGCATAGCTGTCGCTGTTCTCGATCGCGGTGATCGTGACGTCGCCGCCATTGATCATCGTTGTGGCGGCGGCGTTACTTCCAGGCGTGGTGCCATCCCCGGGGCCGAAGCTGGCCGAGGTTTCCCCCATGATGGCACTGTCGGCCGAACCGCCGCTGCCGGTGATCGCGGCGACGCCCGCAGCAAGCACTTCGCTGTCGGCATCGCGGGAAGCGTCGGCGGTGACGGTCAAGGCGCCGCCGGTGATCTGGGTGCTTTGGCCAACATTGGCAATGACGTCGGTATCTATGGTCGTGCTGGCCAGCAGCGCTGTGATCGACAAGCCGCCGCCCGAACCGCCATCCGACAGGGTCTCGGCGATGGCTTCGGACTCGGCCCGCACATTGGTACCGCCGGCCCCGATTGTCAGAGCGGTGGGGACAGTCGACGACGCCCGGTCGCGATCGGCCCCCACGGTGGCGCGGGTGGTGCCGGTGATCGTCGCCACGGCATTCGAACCAGCGCCGGCCAGCAGGCCGACGGCGGCACCGGTGATCTCGGCATAGGCGTCCAGATAGCTGTCGGCATCGACGATCAGGGCACGGGCGTTGATGATCGCTCCCTCGTCCACGATGGCCAGGACATCGCCGGAAATGTCGACCCCAGACAGAGAAGCGCTGATCGCGCCGCCGCCAACGGTTACGGCCGTTGCATCTACGTTGGCGTAATGCGTGGCATCGGCATCGACCTCGACTTCACCCGAGCCTTCCTCGGTGCCGTTCGCGGTGACTGTCTGGCGCGCGCTCCCCTCGGGGAGACCGATCAGCGCCTCGACGCTGCGGCTGACCATCACGTTGCCACTCGCGCCCTCTTCCGCATCTGGCGCGGCGCCGATCCCGGCGCCGGTGAGCAGGCCGACACCCACGGATATCAGACTGCCGTCCGCGGTGGCGGTGCTTGTCGAATTCACGCGAACATTGCGGCCGGTGACAATGGATGTCCCGGTGATTCCGCCCCGCACAAGTCCGGTGACCTCTGCGCTTGCAAGCATGACAGAAATCGACACCGCGCCAAATGCACCACCCTGCGCTGTGGCATAAGCCAGCGAGTCGATCTGCGCGTCGACGACAACATCGCCTGCGGTCGCCGTGACGGTGGAGCCGTCGATCAACGCGGTAACGTCGCTGTATACCAGCGCCTCGGCGGAAACGCCCGCGCCCGAAATGGAGATCGGAACCACAGCGATGGATGCGGCGGTACCCGTGGATTTCAGCACGTTTTGCACAGCATCTGCATCGACCGTGACGTCATCGGCGGCGGTGACGGTGCTGGACTGTACAATCTGGGCGGTCACATCGCGGTCGATCTTGTTCTCGATCGCGACGCCTGCCCCGGCAAGGCCTGCGAGGCTGATCGAAACGGTCACGCCCACGGCCTCGCTATCGAGCGTTGTGGAATCCGAGGCGTCGACCGTCACATCCCCGGTGGCATTGACAGTACTGCCGTCGATCGATGCGGTGACAGACCCGAGCGCGTGGTTCTGCACGATAACCACTGCGGCGCTCACCGTGATAGAGATAAGCGAGATCGCCCCCGAAACCGAGACGGCGACGGTGGTGTCATCGAAGGTGACGTTGGAATCCGCCTGAACCCGGACATCCCCGGAAAGGTTATCGGTGATTTCGGTATCCTCGTCGGTGCCCGTTGCAGACACGGTCGAGTTGGTGATGTTGGCGTCCAGCGTCGAGTTGAGCGTGTTGTACACCCCTGCCCCGGCGCCCGAGACGGATACGGAAACGCCATCCTTCAGGTTCAGCGCGACGCTGAACGCGAGAGAGGCAGCGACCCCGATGCCATCCATGGTCGAGACATCCTCGGCATAGACGTCGACGGCGCCGCCAGAGACGCGCGGCACGCCGGTGCTGTCGGTGGAATCGACGATCTCGGCCGTGATCGTGTTGCCGATGGTATTGGCGACATAACCGCCCGCGCCGCTGATTGCGATGGCGGTTTGTTGGCCGATTGAAATCGAGGCGGCAGCGCCCACTGAAATCGACTCGATGGACGCCGTGCTCCTGGCGTGCACGCTGATCGTGTCGCGCGCCTGAACCGTGGAATCCGAGATCCGCGCGGTCACCACATTGTCGATATCGTTGACCGACACGAAGGCGGCCAGAGCGATCGAGATCGCCGGATCGCCGAAGGACAGGCTGATCGCGCCGCCGTCGGCGCTGGCAAAGATATTGGCCTGATCATAGGCCAGAACATCGACTTTGCCGACCTTGTCGCCGTCGTTCACCCCTGCAACGGTGCTGTCTGCGGTGATCTCGGCGACGATCGTGTTGTCGATGTCATTGAAGGCGAAACCGCCAGCAAGGCTCGCCGAGATCGAGGCGTCGCCAGGGCTGATGGCGACCGCGCCCGCCACACCGATGGCGATGGCGTTGATCGTTGCGTCCTCGGTCGCGTCATAATCAAACTCGGCAATTCCAGCGAGCTGATCCTGGGCGTTCTGCGAAGTGGTCGGCACCGTGCTGGCACTGACCGTCACGTCGCCGCTGGTCAGAATGTCCGAGTCTGAGACACTGGCCAAGATGCCGTTCTCTATCTCGTTGACCGAAACCGAAGCGGCGATACTTGCCGCAACCGCAGTGCCGCCGCCAGCCAGGGCCAGTGTGAAAGACCCGGCCAATGCGAAGGTATCGATGGTCGAGCCGTCCTGGGCCAGGATCGTCGCGTTGCCACCATCATTGCTGGTAAAGGAGGAATCCGTGAAAGATGCCTCGGTATCGTAACCGACCCGGCTGATGGCAATGCTGCCCGCTCCGGAAAAGCCGATGGCATTGCTGTCGGTGATACCGATATCGGCGGACACCGAGACACCCAGAACGAACGTATCGATATCGGCGCCCGAAATCGCGCCGATGGACAGAGCACCGTCATCCGTCTCCAATGTGGAACCGTTGACCGTCGCTCCAACGTCTGGGGTAGCGACGTCCTCGAGTCCCTCGATGTCGTTGACTGCCACGGCGATGCCGAGCGAGACCGAGGCCGTCGAGCTCAGACCCAGCGCGATCCCGACACCGCCTGCATCGGCCTTGATCTTCGAGTTTTCACCAAGACCGCCCTCGATACGTATGCCCTTGTCGCCGCCGGTGATCGTGGCACCGTCGACATCGGCCAGCGCGCGCAGCCGAATGCGGTTGCCCGACCCGGTCCCGGCCAAGGCAATCGCGGCATCCCCCTGCGAGGCGGTGCCCGCACCGGCGATTGTCAATGCGGTGATCTCTGTCGTCAGGTCGGCCTGAATGACAACGTCGTCGTCACCGGTATTGGACACGGTGCCCGCAGTAATTCTTGCTCCGTCCACGATGGCCATCGTGTCCGTGCTGAGGTTGTTGATCGCAATCGACAGGCCCAACCCACCTGCAAAGCCACCGCCGCCGCTGCCGGCCAGCGCCAGTGCCAGACCAAAACCGCCCGCGTCGGCGTCGATCGTGGCATTCTCCTTTGCAATGACCGACACCGCCCCTTTGGTCGCGGTCAGCTCTGTCTCGTCATTGTCCTCGGTCACTTCGGCATAGACGACCGTATGCAGGTTGTTGACGGATACGGACCCCACGCCGCTGAACGCATAGGAACTGCCACCAGAGCTATTCGAGATCGCCAGCGCTACACCATAGGTGTAATTCTCGATCTCAGACAGGTTGTCGGCCTTCACGGTGATGTCGCCTTCCGCGACGTCGATCTTGGAATCGTGCACTCGAGCAATGACCTCGAACGGGTCGTCCTCGGTGCCGATTTCGTTCACGCTGATCGCGATGCCGACTGCCGCAGCGGTGCTGCTGCCGCTGACGCCACCGGAATAAGAGAATGCCAGCGCGCCGGAAATCGACATGATGTCGGGCGCGGCAGTGGCCAGAATCTCGGACGAGCCCTTGTAGACGGTAGCGTCGGAATCCGAGACATAGGACCGCACTTTGCCAGACAGCAGGTTGACGCCGACCGAAATGGCGACGCCAGCCGAGATCGTGCTGTTGCTTTGCGATGTGGTAACCGCACCGCCCAGGCTGCCGGCAAGCGAGAAGATGTCGCCAACGCGGTAAGCGTCGACGATCATGCCGCCTGCGCCGGTTGCCTCAATGCTGCTGTCGTTGGGGTCCGGGTCCTCAGTGATCGAGAAATCGGTGCCCAGCACCAGCGCCTCTGTATTGCCTTCCACTGTGTTGACGCTGACCGCACCAGCAACGCCGACACCGGTCTGGGTGCCCGAATTGCCGGTCTGCCCACGTGAAACGGCGATGGCAAAAGAACCAGAGACCGAAACCACCTGCGTTTCGTTGTTCGACGTGACCTCCAAAGAGCCCGCGTTCACAGTGCCGGCGTCGGTGATCGCGGCGCGCGTGGTGTCGTCGACGAAGTTTAGCGCGACAGAGCCAGAAATCCCGACCCCGGTGGTGACCGGGTTCTCCACCGGGGTGTCGCCGAACAAAATGCCCAGTGAGACACCATCGAGCGGATCGTCAGATCTGTCGGGATGTTGTTCATTGGACTGAATGGCGCCCGCAATCGAGAAGCCCCAGATCGCACCGTCGTTGATCGCCCGGACCGACAGCTGGCCGTCGAGATCAAGGTAATTGGTACTACCCGCCGTGTAAGAGGCTTCGGCGTCCGGGGCCTCGGGCCCGATCACGGCGCGGGTGTTGCGGGTCACGTCGTTGACCGCGACCGACACGCCGACGCCGACGGATTCGCCCAGGAAAAGGCCGCCGGTGATACCGATATGAGTGTCCAGTGACCCCGCATAAAGGCGCGCGTCCTCGCCTGAAACATGGGCGCGATTACCCAGTTGCACCAACGTGTCACTGTCCTGCTTGATGACCGCGATGGTGCCGCCGACCGCAAATCCCGAATCCGAGGCCGCGCCGGACTGGGCGAAGCCCAGGTTGAACAGCGCCTCTTCGGCCTTCATGTTGAAGCCACCCGATCGGCCAGTGAAGATCCGCGCGTTGTCCTCGACGATGGCGTGGGTCGTGTTGTCCACGAGCTTGACATACAGCGTGGCACCAATGCCGCCCTTGCCGCCGCTGTTGCCGGCAACGCTGGGCGAGTTTGTGTCGAAGGGTGTGCCGCCGTCGAATGAAGCGCCACCGCTGGACACGTAGAGATCGTTCAGGCCCAGCGAGCCGAGCGACCAGCCAAAGATCCCGGCCATGTCGATCTGCTGCATGTAGGATGTTGCCTCGACCGAGACGACCTCCTGCCCGAAATACGGATCGGTTTCGTCCGCGTTGAACGAGGCGTCCTGATTGATCAGCGCGCCGTCCTTCACGGTCGCGATTGCCGTCGTGTCCTGGACCTGGAAATTGATAGAACCGGCAACGGAAACATTGTCGCCCTTGGAGGTCGAAGACGACCAGGTGTTCAGGAAGCTCGACAGACCGAAGGTATCATCGACATATTGCGTGATGGCGCCGTAGCCCTCGGTCTTGAACAGGTCGACCACCTCTCCGGCCGTGGTCGGCAGGAACTGATCGAGCGTCTGGGCGAAAGGATAGGTCACACCGGCAATCACGCGGGTGGCCCGTTTGGCGTTCATCTCGGCGCCGCTGTGAATCGTCGACTGGGCGTCGTTGTCGGTGATCGTCAGAATGACCGCGGCGCTCACGGTGTTCGGGGCGCTCTGCTCTCCTGTCGAGTTTTGTTCCTGCGGCTCGGTGCTCGATGACGCAAAGCCTTTGTTCAGGTGTTCGATCTCGGCCTTGACCTCCAGATCTTCACCCGAGGTTATCCGCGCCGTCGGGTGCACATTGGCCGACACATCGTGATCGTTGTAGGCAAAGGCCAGCGCGACCGCCGCGCTCAAGCTGTTGGGGCTGGCACCGGCGCTGTTCATGGCCGAGTTGGAGGAAGACTCGGTCGAGATGCGCCCCATCAGGCTGGAAAAGATGTTGCCCAGCAACGAATCGCTGAGATTGTAGCCATCGGGGGAATTCGATCCGTTGGAGGACGCCGAACTGAGGCCTGCGCCGGCCTCTGTAGTGGTCTCGACCTCGAGGTTGGCGCCGATACCGACGCCGGTGGCAAAGCCCGGGTCCAGAATATGCGCGGCCCGAAGCGTGAAATCGTCGCCGGTCACGTTTCCAAGCTCGATCGCGACGCCCGCGTAAGCCTCATTCTCGGTCTCGGCAAGCTGGATGGTCTGGCCGTCGGCCCCAACGAAAGAGCGGGCCCCGCCGTCCAGGTTGAACTGGTTGGTGCCGGTGATGACATAGTAGGTATTGCCGCTGACAAGACCCTCGATTTCGGAGCCCGCTGCCGCCTCGTAAATCACCGCCTGTCCCAGCGGGTAAGTCTGGTCGACAGTGGTGAAATCCGTCCCGGTCCCGGTAAAGGCGCCGTTCGGCAGACTGATCTCACCCGTCTCGGAATTAACATCGGCGCCAGTGAACGACTTGTTGTTGGTCGCCGGATATAGCGGGCTGCTGGCCGTGCCGTTGAATTCGACCAGGTCGATGGCGTCGCCACGAAAGACGCTGTCCTCGAACTTGGCAAGCTGGATATAGTTGGGATCGGCCGAATCCTTGAGCACGTAATAGGTGGCGCCATCAATCAGGCCGCCGATGTTCTGCCCGCGGCTGGAGGTATAGACCACCGTATCCTCGGTCGCCAGCGCGTTCGGGCCGACAAAAATCTTGTCGTTGACCAGATCGACATATCCGCGTTGGCCCGGCGCCGCTAGCGGGTCGAACTCCAGCTTGACCACTGCGCCCGGTTCGTTGCGGCTGATAACCGTGCCATAGATGTTTGTGTGAACATCGGCATTCGACAATTCGATCGACAGTGCCGCACCGGCCGCACCGGAAGAGAACAGGCCCGATGAGGCCGAGGCCTGGGAATCGACCTCTCCGCCGGCCAGCAGATTGGCCGTCAGACCCGCCTCGATCCTCGCCCCATCGGCTACCGTAAGCGTAGAAGACAGCGTTGACCGCGCCACCGCCAGCGACAGCGAGACCTGACTGCTGGACGACGTCGGAACCGTGCCAAGGCTCGTATTCGTCTCAGCCGACATGTTGGCGGTCGAAGAGGCGTCGGACGTGACGACGACGAAACCGTCGGAATAGATGTTGGCGTCGCCGATATCGACAGTGGCGTTGGCGGTTGAATCCGCCCAGCCGAGGCTGGCGATCGAGAACCCCGCAGAACCCGAGGCATTGGTGACCGAGTTGGCATAAATACCCACCGCGGAATGGCCGGTAATATTGGCGCCGTCCGCAACTGTTACCTGTGCGTCGGTCTTTTTGACCAGGATCTGGAAAGGCAATTGCAGGACCGAAGTGACCTGATCAAGCAGCGGGCCGACAAGATTAGTGTCCAACTCTTGCGAGATTTCCAGCTGTTCGGCATAGCCGCGTTCCTCGGCCTGGGCGATCAGGTAGACGCCGCCCGCCTCGATGCTGGCGTTCTCTCCAATATCGACGGAAGCGTATTTGGGGATACCCGGAAAGATCGGCGACAGGTTTTCCAACTCGGCCGTGCCCAGACGGCGGCTGCGGAATTCGATAAAGCCATCTTCGGAGGTATCACCGGTGATCGAGACGTTGTCGTTCACCGTGATCGTCTCGGCAATGACCTGCATCGACCCGCTACTGCCAAGGTCGATGCTGCCCGAGAAGGTCACGTCATCTTCGCCGCTGTCGCCCAGAAAGGTCTCTGCCCCCTCGTATTCGCCGTAGATGTACAGCGATGCGTCCCAGTTGGCCGAAAGACTCTCGACTGTCAGTGTATCTGACCCGGATTTCAGGTTGATGGTCAGCGAATTGGTCGGGTTGACGAAGGTGATGTTCTCGAATGTCGGGATGAGACCGCCGGTTGTGCCGATGTACATAGTGCCCGCATTGAAGGCGTTCAGCACTGCATCATCGTCAAAGTCCGTCAGGTCGATCACCAGATCGTCCGCAGCATTATTCTGTGTGATCGGCTCCAGCCCCTGGTAGACCAGCGCAGTGCCGTCCAGCAGGATCTGACCATCGTTGGCCGTCGCAGCCTGATAGGACACACTGGAATAGCTGCCATCCAGAACGAGGCTGTCAAAGTCGCCATCACCGCCATCGATGGTGATGCCTTTGCGCATCTCGCTGGCCGCGAGATAGAATGTGTCGTCGCCCTGGGTGCCCGATAGCACCTCGATGCCGTTGAACGCGATATCGAACGTCGCAACTTCTACGTCATTGCCGTTGCGCAGCGTGACCGACGCAACACCCGCAGCGCCCTCTTCGGTGACATCGTCGATGTGCCAGTCGGTATAGGTGCGCAATCCGTTCTCCAGATCGCCCCCGACGACTCGCAAAGTGTCGGCACCTTCTCCGCCCTCGACTTCAAAGAGCGGTAAATTCGATGATTGTTTCGAGATTTCGAACAATGAAAGGGCGTCTATCTCGATCCGGTCGTCTTTTTCCGTCGAAATAACCCGGATCTGAGAGGTGAGCGGAACCGCATCAGCCCCGCCAAACGCCTGCGCGATCTGCGCTCCGCTGGAATTGAGTGCCCTCAGGGCGGCGCCTGATTCTGACTGGAATCCTTCAAGTCTGAGCTCTGCCGTATCGGCCTGCATCGCGTCGGCCATCGAGACCGCGAAATCAGCTGCCAGCAACAGTCTAGGCTCGAGTTGCTCAACATGAACTTTCCGACCGCTAGTGCCTGATTTGCGAGCATAAAGCGACCTACTGTCGCTGCGCGAACGTGGAATCTTCAGGCCCCGAATGAATGGGAATGACATGGACAAAATCCCCCGGCGGCGACACTCTAAAAATGCAGACTCTTGGCGAAGCATCGTGCGGCAAAACGCTTACCAATGCTAAAAAGCTTAGACAAAACGGGGGCTTTTGGCTACAAATTAGTTTAGGGGCCCAATAGTTTCAGAAGAGAAAACAATGACATCTGAAGGGATAGATTGACCATGCCCGTGCAACAACTTTTCTACAAAACGGCCGTTCCGGTCAGCGCCAAGCGGCATGGCGACCTTTCCATCAGCAGTGGAAAAACCTACGCCTTCGCGCGTCATACGAATTCAATTCCGCTCACCGCGCTTGAATTCGGTCCCGCCGCCGGCACTCATCCGATCGTATTCGCTGGAAATGGCGATGACGTGGTGCCCGCCATCATCGTCGGCACCCGCGACGACGAAAACCTGGCCGTGGATGCCGACGGCAACTGGGTCGGCAGCTACATCCCGGCCTTCGCCCGGCGTTATCCATTCGTCTTCTCGCTAGACAAGGAAAAAAATCAGTTCACCCTTTTGGTGGACGAAGAGTTCGAGGGGGCAAACCGCGACGGTCGCGGCGAGCGGTTGTTCGATTCGGACGGCGAACAGACCGGCTATCTGAAATCGGTACTGAAATTCCTGCAGGACTATCAGGCCGGCTTTGCCCGCACTCAGGCCTTTTGCAAGCGGCTTAAAGAACTCGATCTTCTGGTTCCGATGCAGGCCGAGTTCTCACTGGGCGCTGGCCAGAAGCGGACGTTGGGCGGTTTTCAGGTCGTCGACCGCGAAAAACTGAAGGCGCTATCCGGCGATGTTCTGGCCGATCTCTGCCGCAAGGATGAACTGGAATGCATCTACTTGCACCTTTCGTCGATGCGCCATTTCCATCGTATGCTGGAGCGCGCCAATACCGGATCCACCGAGGCAGAGCAGCCGACTGACACGGATGACGCGCCCGAACCGATGGCAGAGGCCTGACGCTGTCGATGCGCGCGGCAATTGTTTTCGCTGCGGCTCTGGCGGCAACGCCCTGTGGTGCCGAGGTCTACGACTGCGTGATCGATCCCTCCGAGACTGTTGACGTCGCCGGCTCCTCCGGCGGCGTCGTGACGCGGGTTCATGTCGAACCGGGAGAACAGGTCGAAAAGGGGCAACTCCTCGCCGAACTCGACTCGACGATTCAGCGTGCCACGGTCGAGATGCTGCGCCTGCGTGCCGACGACACGTCGGAAATCGAAGCGCAGAAGTCCCAGCTTGCATTTCTTGAAGCGAGGCTTGCGCGGACACAGGAACTTTCGACGCGGGGCGTCGTAAGCCGCGAGGTTCTGGAGGAGATCCAGACGGCTGTTGAATCCGCCCGATCGGTTCTGGTCCGCGCGGAACTCGCCCGCCGCCTCGCGATGGAAGAACTGAAGCGCGCCGAGGCGGTGTTGTCTCTGCTTGAAATCCACAGCCCGATCGACGGGATCGTGCTGGAACGATACTTCGACGACGGCGAATACCTGCCTCAGGAAGGGCGCTTTGCGACAATCGTCGGACTTGACCCGCTGGATGTGATCACCTTCCTGCCAGTCGCAGAATACAACACGATACAGAATGGTGACGTGGCCCAAGTCCGCCCGGCCCTGCCCGTCGACGGAGTCTACCGGGCAGAGATATTTCGCATCGACCGGGTGTTCGACGTGGCCAGCGGCACATTCGGAGTGCATCTTCGCTTGGACAATCCGGAACTTGCCATTCCCGCCGGGCATCGTTGCAAGGTTGCCTTCGGCGGTGACGGCGAAGCGTCAGCATCGGATTGAGGATGCAGGCAAACAATGTCCAGCCAATCTCACCAGGCGCAGGCCCCCTGCTCTACGACCCCGCCAAATAACCCCTCCATCCGGCGAAAGCAGCGGTGCGGCTCAGCTTGAAATTCTGACGGCTGGTGAGGCTGCGCTTCGAATTGAGAGGCTTGCAGACCGAGGCGTGGGTGGAAGCGAATTCCTGCAAGCTTCGTCTTCGCCTAGCTCCGGTCCCCGATCAGCCAGTTCACGGTCGGCAGGCTGCAGAACAGCGCGCGCACCGATGTAATCGCTGACCTGCCCTGCGGAAACGAAGAAGTCGAGCGGGCGGCCTATGCTGTCGCAGATGGCATGCAGCTTGGTGTTCGTGCCGCCCTTGGTGCGGCCGATCAGGCGTCCACGCCCGCCCTTTTTCACGCCCAGGCTGGACGCGGTGCGATGTGCCTGTAGGTTGTTCAGTCAGGCATTTTGGGTCAACAACCCGAACAGTTCGCTTTGCGATGAAATGTTCAGTTTCTTGTAGATATTGCGCCGGTGCACCTTGACCGTGTTCCCCGAGATGCCGAGCTTGTAACCGATGGCCCGGCTGGAATGACCCTGAACGATGAGTGTTGCCACTTCGGCTTCGCGGTCCGAGATTTCATCCTCTCCGTCCTGGGAAATCAACCGAAAGCGATGTTCCAGCGAGGCAGGAGCGCCTATATCCCGTTTTGCCGGCTTACCCAGAACAGACAACAGGCTTGGCACCAGCACCGTCGACAGGGCCCGGAACCTGGCGATTTCGCTGGCCCGAAACCGGCGTTTTCCGGCGTGGCGGCCTATGGACATGTTCACCGAGGTGTCGTCATCGACCCGGGCGACGAAACCCATGTCGTCGACCAGTCCCATTGGTCCGAAATAGTTCGAGTAATATTCGCTTGTCTCGAAGCGGTCGGGTGCGATCTCGCGCAGTGGGCAGGCTACCCAGTCTTCGGTTTCCATGGCCAGTTTGTAAAACGGATCGAGCAGGTATCCGAACCGGGTATAGTCCCGGTCGAACATCGCTTCGAGGTGATCTTCCAGAACCCATTTGAACAGTGATTCCGGCGCGCTGCCGCGGTGAAAACGGATCGCCAGAACGCTTTGAACCGAAAAGACATCGCGACAGAACGGGACCACGACGCTTGCGAAATCCTCGATCGAGCGAGCGGCGCACAATTGGCCAAAGAACTCGTACTCTTTTGATTTTCCTTGAAGAATGGTCCTGTCCTCCGAGTTGATAATACCATATCAGTGAAAAAAATGCATATCAATACTACTCTGGTGGTATTGAACGTTTTCCTGCTTGGTGGAACCTAAAGGTGGGAGGACGTCATGTTTCACAAAAATACAACCTGCTCGCGCCGGACGGCCCTTGTCGCATCGGAGCTGTATTACTGGCATGACACCCAGAACTGGTGCGGCTCGATGGCGCCCAGCCTGACCATTCAGCCGGCGGAGCATTTCGAGAACCCCGAAACCAAACGCCGTCTTCAGAACCTTGTTCAGGCGACGGGGCTTTGGGACCACCTTTCTCTTCTTCGGCCCGAGCGGGCGATGGATGATGTGATCCGCATGGTTCATCCGCAAAGCCACATCGACCATCTGGCCGCGGTCTGCGAACAGGGTGGCGGCGATGTGGGCGAGCTGACCCCGGCAGGTCCTGCCAGCCTGGAGATCGCGCGTCTCGCCGTGGGCGGCGTCATCACGGCGATGGACGCCGTGATGACCGGCGCCGTGGATAATGCCTATGTGCTGTGCCGCCCGCCCGGGCATCACGCACTGCCTGATCTGGCGATGGGGTTCTGCCTGTTGGCCAATGCGGCCCTGGGCATCCGGCATGTCCAGAAAACCCACGGCCTTACGCGGATCGCCGTTGTGGACTGGGATGTGCATCACGGCAACGGAACCGAGGCCGTATTCCTGAACGATCCCGGAGTGCTGACGATATCGCTGCATCAGGACAACCTCTTTCCGCTGGATTCGGGCGGCATCGAGGTAAAGGGCGCGGGCAACAGCAATATCAACGTCCCGCTGCCGCCGGGTTCGGGTTCGGGCGCCTACCGCGAAGCATTCGAACAGATCGTCATTCCGGCGCTTGATGCGTTCGCGCCCGAACTGATCGTTTTACCTTGCGGCTACGATGCCTCGGCTGTCGATCCGCTGGGTGTCTGCATGCTGTCATCCGAGGATTTCCGCTGGATGACGCGCCAGGTGATGGCGTTGGCCGACAGGCATTGCCAGGGGCGTATCGTGATGACGCATGAAGGCGGGTATTCGCCTGTCTATGTTCCCTATTGCGGATTGGCGGTTCTCGAAGAACTGAGCGGCGCATCCGATTCGCTGCCCGATCCCTATGCCGACTTCATCGCGAATTATGGCGGTCAGGCCCTGAGCAACGATCAGGCCGCCGCAATCAAGCGCGCGAAAGACGCGCATTTCTCAAACTGACACATCCAGGGAGGTCCATATGACCAAAGACTTGAAACATACCCAAACCCGGCGCGGGTTTCTGAAAGGCGCCAGCATGGCCACGGGCTCGGCCGCGATGCTGGCCGGGCTAAACAGTGCGGCACAGGCGCAATCGTCCGATCCTGTGGTGATCGGCTGCCCGGCGCCTCTGACCGGGATCGTCGCCGCGGACGGGATCGAATTCCAGCGCGGCATCCAGATGGCGGCGGACGAGATCAACGCGGTTGGCGGCATTCTGGGCCGTCCGATCGAGTTGGTCTTTGCCGACACGCAAAGCAAGGGGGTCGATGTTGTCATCCAGTCCGCTCAGCGGCTGATCGACCGGGACAACGCCAGCGCCCTGATTGCGGGCTATAACTTGGAAAACGGCACCGCGCTGCATGATGTGGCCGCCGATGCCGGAATCATCGCGATGCATGCCAACACCGTGGCCGTGCATGACGAAATGGTCAAATCCGATCCCGACCGGTATTGGGGCACCTTCCAGTACGATCCGCCCGAGACGCTGTATGGCGGCGGCTTCCTCAAGTTCCTCAAGGATATCGAGGACAATGGCGAATTCAGCCGCCCGAACAACAAGATCGCGATCATCACCGGGCCGGGCATCTATTCGGTAAACATCGCCAATGCCATCCGCGATGGGGCCGGTGAATATGGTTATGATGTCTCGCTCTATGAAACGGTGGCCATTCCGGTATCCGACTGGGGGCCGACCCTGGCCAAGCTGCGCGCCGATCCCCCGGCGGTGATCGTCGTCACGCACTTCTATCCGCAGGATCAGGCGCTGTTCATGAACCAGTTCATGACCGACCCGACAAACAGCCTTGTCTATCTGCAATATGGCGCTTCGCTGGCCGCGTTCCGCGACATTGCCGGGGACAACTCGGTTGGTGTGACCTACGCAGTCGTGCTTGGCACCTTGCAGGACGAAATAGGCGATGCCTTTGCCAAGGCCTACAAGGAACGCTATGGCGATCTGTCATCGACGGCCTCCGGCGTCCAAACCTATTCGGCGCTATATGCCTACTCCATTGCCGCCGCCTTGGCCGGTGGGCCGGGTGCGCCCTATGACGATGTGCAGAACAAGGCGGTTGCCGACCGCCTGCGGTCGCTGATCTATCGCGGGCCGGTGGGGACGATGCGTTTCCATGCCGATACCCAATCGGCCTATAGCTATCCGACCGAAACCAACGACCCGAGCCTTGGGATGCCGCATATCTTCAGCCAGATTTTCGACAAGGCGGAAGATGGCGTGTTGATCGCCCCGGCGCCCTACAAAAAGGCCGGGTTCAAGACTCCGCCCTGGATGAAGGGCTGAGGCTTTGACGGCAGAAGGGGCACATGGCTTCCTCGAGCTCCGTGGCGTGACCAAGCGCTACGGAGCCCTTGCCGCGGTCGACGGGGTGGATTTCGCCGTCGACCGTGGCGAGGTTGTCGGCATCGGCGGCCCCAACGGTGCGGGCAAGACAACCTTTTTCGACCTGATCAGCGGGTTGACCCGCACCACCGAGGGCACAATTCGCTTTCGGGATCAGGACATTACCGGTCTTGCGCCGCATCGTCTGTGCCAGCTTGGCATGGCGCGGACATTCCAGCTGAATTCCGGGTTCGACAACATGACAGTGTTTGAGAACCTGTTGGCCGCGCGCGCCTTCGGGCGCCGCAGCGCCGGGGGATGGCTGCTGACGGCGCGGGCCGACAGCCAGGCAACACAGGCGCTTCTGGAAGAGGTCGGGCTGGCCGACATCGCGTCGGAACCGGTTGCGGGCATTCCCATCCTCGCGCGAAAGAAACTGATGATCGCCACGGCCCTGATCAGCGAGCCGGACATCCTGTTGCTGGACGAACCCGTTGGCGGCCTGACGCCGCCCGAGATTGACGAATTGATCGAACTGATGCTCACGCTCAAATCACGCGGCATGACGCTGGTGTTCATCGAACATGTCATGCGTTTCCTGACCGCGGTCGCGGACCGCGCCGTCATGATGCATCAGGGCCGCATCATCTATGACGGAACGCCCGGCGGGCTGGCCAATGACAAGACCGTTGCCGAGGTTTATCTGGGCAGCGCCGGGCTTGGAGGCGCGGCATGACCCAATTGTTATCGTGTGAAAATCTGGTGTCAGGCTACCTGAACCGGCCTGTGCTGCATGGCGTTTCAATCGAGATTCCGCAGCAAGGCGTGCTGGCGTTGATCGGCCCCAACGGGCACGGCAAGACAACACTGTTGCGGACATTGTCGGGGTTTCTTCCTCTTCGCCAAGGCAAGATCACATTCGACGGGCAGGACGCCAGCCGGATGTCGGTGCAAAAGCGCGTCGAGGCCGGTCTGATCCACGTCCCGCAAGGCGATCAGCTTTTCACCGAGATGACGGTGGAGGACAACCTGTTGATGGGCGCCTATCTGGCGTCGGACAAGGCCGAGATCGCCCAGCGTCTGGCCGATGTCTATCAGTTGTTCCCCAAGCTGAAGGATCGGCGTAACCAGATCACCAGTGGCCTGTCGGGGGGCGAAAGGCGCATGGTGGGGATCGGGCGCGGCCTGATGTCGGATGCGCGGCTGATCATGCTGGACGAGCCGTCGCTGGGTCTCGCTCCCTTGGTGATCGAACAGATCTACGAGGCGCTGGACCAGTTACGCGCCCGAGGCAAAGCGTTTCTGGTGGTCGAGGAAAATCCCAGCCGTCTCATGCATTTCGCGGATCGGATCTGCCTGATGGATGCCGGCCATATCGTCTGGCAGGGCAGCACCGCCGAGGCGCGGGACTCGGGCGACATTCTCAAGACATATCTTGGAGGGCATTGACCCATGGATGTGCTCATCCAGATTTTCTTTACAGGCGTGACCCTTGGCGCGATGTATGCGCTGGCCTCGGTCGGGCTGTCGCTGATCTTTGGCACGTTGGGCATGTTCAACATGGCCCATGGGCTGTTCATGACGCTGGGCGCCTATGTCGCCTATTCGGCGGCGAATGCGTTTCAACTGCCCTTGTTTCTGGGGTTTGTGGCCGCGATGGCCGCAGGCGCGGTGATCGGTGTGCTGACGCATCTTCTGATCGTGCGCTTCATGCTGGGCACGCCGGATTTCGGAATGAACGTCATGGTCGCGACCGCAGGGCTTGGGATCGTGTTGCAGGACATCGTGCTCAAGATCTATGGCGGCTACCCCTATCCGCAGGTCGTCCGGGTTGAGGGCCTTGCCCAGCTTGGCGGCGTGAGCATCACGCTTCAGGCGCTGACCAATGTTGGGGTGGCCTTGGCGTTGATCCTGGGGACGGCGTGGCTGTTGATGAAAACCCGCTTTGGCCGGACAATCCGGGCGACGGCGATGAACCGCGAAGCCGCGATGCTGATGGGGGTCAAGGCCGATACGGTGTTTTTGCAGGTCATGGCACTGGCGGGGATGCTGGCCGGGGTCGCGGGGCTGATGATCTCGACCCAGGCGACGCTGTCGCCGCAGATGGGGGGTGACCCGCTGCTGAAGGCCTTCGTGATCTGCGTGGTCGCCGGGCTGGGCAATGTCTGGGGCGCAGGGCTTTGCGCCTTCGGCCTCGCGCTTTTGGAGGCAGCGATCGGGTATTACTTCGGCGTGCGGTTCGGATTTCCGACCATGCTCATGCTGGTGATCCTGCTTTTGATCTGGCGACCACAGGGCCTCTTTGGCCGTGAAAGGGTGGTGCGCCTATGAACCAGTCACATTCCTTGAAACGGCATCTTCTGGTGTCGGTGCTGATCGTCGCGGGCTTTGCCGCGCTGCCCCTGATCATGACACAGCGATACCTGCTGGGCGAGGTTATCCTGTTCTTTCTCTGGGCCATGGTCGCGATGAACTGGAACCTGCTGATGGGGCATGCCGGTGTCTTTTCGCTGGCCCAGATGCTGTTCTTTGCCACCGGCGCCTATGCCGTCGCGATGAGCACGTCCTATCTTGGTATTTCCATCTGGGCGGCGCTGCCGCTGGCTGCCATCGTTTCGGCGATCCTGGCCTTTTTCATCGGGCTGGCCTGCCTGCGCCTTACGGGTGCCTATGTGGCCCTGCTGACCTTTGCCATCGTCGGGATGATTCATGTCCTGATCATCACCGAGACCGAGTGTTTCACGATGGTCCGCAACTCTTGCCAGCAAATGTTCGGCGGGGCGGCAGGTTTCTCTCAGTTCGAAGATTTCGGGTTCCGGAAACTGCTTCGGGGCAACTGGATCCTGGGGAACTACTATGTCGCCCTGCTGGCCTTTGCCGTGACGATCCTGGGCATTGTCGTGATCATTCACGGGCGGCTGGGCCTGGCGTTTCGCGCCATCCGCGACAATGTCGGCTATGCCAGCAGTCGCGGCATCGACCGCCGGAAATACCAGATCGCGGCCTTTGCCATATCGGCCTTTCTGACCGGAATGGCCGGGGCGATCTATGCCGGGCATTTCCGCGCCGCCGGGCCCAGCCTGTTCGATTTCTCGACGCTGCTGTTCGTGTTGTCGATGGTCGTCGTTGGCGGCGTGGGGTCGACCTGGGGGCCGATCATCGGGGCGGGCACGATGATGCTGATCATTGAGTTTTCCAAGGGTATGGGCGACGCGCGTGATCTCATCCTGGGCGTGGCGCTGATCGTCTTTGTCGTGGTGATGCCCAAGGGGCTGGCCGGGTCAGTGCGGCAGCTTCGCCAAATGCTGGGCCGAAAGGCTTCGAAAAACGAAGAAGGGTCGAAGCTATGACCAAGGCGGATGTCATCATCGAAAACGGCCGCGTGCTGACCATGAATGCAGCCGCGCCACGGGCCGAGGCCGTCGCTCTGCAGGGCGGGACGATCCTGGCGGTGGGTGCGCGCGACGAAATCGCCGCGTTCGCTGGCCCCAAAACACGCCGCTTCAACGCGCAGGGCAACACGGTGATGCCCGGCATGGTCGAGGCGCATTTGCACCTGTTTCTGGGGGCTGCTGGCCTGCGTATGCTGCATCTCGACAATGTGCGCGGGGCGACGGCGCTGCGGGACAAGTTGCATCCCTATGCGGCGGCCAACCCCGATGCGGCGCTGCTGATCTGCAAGGCGGCGGATTATTCCCTGTTTGGCGATGGTGTTGCCACCACACGGCACTTGCTGGATGACATATTGCGCGACCGCCCGTTCATCCTGATCGCGGGGGATCATCATACCGCCTGGGCCAATACGGCTGCGTTGCAGCGCGCGGGCGTATTGCATGGACGCGACCTGCCCACGGGCAACGAGATCGTCATGGCCCCCGACGGCACGGCCACTGGCGAATTACGCGAACAGGCGGCGATTGATCCGGTCTTGTCGCTACGCTCTTCCGGCGGGCGGGAAAACCTCGGGTTGATGGGGCTGGAACCCGGTGACGGGTTGACCCCGGCGCAGCGCGATGACGATCTGCGCGTGATAAAGGAAGGGCTGGCATATTGCGCCTCTTTCGGCTTCACCAGCCTGCACAACATGGACGGAAACCTTTATCAGCTGGCCCTGCTTCGCGATCTCGAAGAGCGGGGCGAATTGATCTGCCGCACCGAAGTACCGTTCCACCTGACCCCAGATAAGCAATTGAGTTCGCTGGAAGAGGCCAGTTGGATGCATGAAACCTATCGCTCTGACCGCCTACGGTCGGGGCGGATCAAGATGTTCATGGACGGAGTGATCGACAGCGGCACGGCGTTTCTGGTCGGAGACTATACCGACCGCGCCGGTTGGAGTGGCGAGGCCTTGCATTCGGCCGAACATTTCGCCGCTGCCGCGATCGAGGCCGACAGGCGCGGGCTGCAGATCAGTGTTCATGCCATCGGTGACGCTGCCGTCCGGCGCGTGTTGGATGGGTATGGGGCCGCACGCAGGGCCAATGGCGCACGCGACAGCCGCCACCGGATCGAACATATCGAGCTTTTGCATCCCGACGATGCCCATCGCCTGCGCGAACTGGGCGTCGTGGCCTCCATGCAGCCGCCGCATCCGCCGGGCGCCATGGATTTCCCGCTGGAGCCGTGGCGCAGCAAGGCTGGCAAGGGGCGCTGGCCGCAGGCCTTTCCGGTCCGCGCCCTGTTGAGCGACGGTGTCCCGCTTGCCTTTTCATCGGATTGGCCGGTGTCGGACATCGACCCGATGCGCGGCATCAAGGCCGCGATGGTTCGTGAACGGTGGAGCGAGAATTGCCCGGACAACAGGCTGTCTCTGACAGAGGCGCTACATGGCTATACGGCTGGTGGTGCCTACGCCGGTTTCGATGAAAACCGCCTTGGCCGTATCGCGCCGGGGATGCAGGCTGATATCGTCGTGATGGACCGGGATCTCGAGGCGCTTGACCCTGAAGAGATCGACACGGCCCGTGCCGCGCTGACGCTGTGCGGCGGCGAAACAACTTGGGAGGCTTAGGAGATGGCACAGCGAAACGAGGCTGCCGCATTGGCTGCGCGGGATGGTCTTTCCCATGTTCAGGGGGGTTGCCAGCCGGAACTGTCCGACGCGACGATCCCGCAATTGCTGCGCGAAACCGCCCGGCGCGGCGGGGCCAGTGATGCGCTGATCTTTGGGGATGCGCGGCTGAGCTATGACGCGTTTTCGCAAGCGGTAGATGACCTTGCCTGCGGGTTTCTGGCGCTTGGGCTGCAAAAGGGCGACCGTCTCGGCATCTGGTCGCCCAACCGGATCGAATGGGTTCTGACGCAATTCGCCACTGCAAGGATCGGCGTGATCCTGGTCAACATCAACCCGGCCTACCGCCTGAGCGAGCTGGAATACGCCCTGAACAAGGTGGGGTGCAAGGCGCTGGTGCTGGCGCCTGCGTTCAAGACCTCGGATTATGTTGAAATGATCCGTACCCTCGCTCCGGAACTGGCAAATTTCGAGAAGGGTAGGCTGCGGGCAGAAAAGCTCCCCGAACTGCGGTATGTGATCGTCATGGGCGATAATGCAGGCCAATCCGGTGAATGGGCATTTGGGGAAATTGCCCGCATGGGCACCGCCGAACACCGGGCCCGCCTGCCGGAAATCGACAAGACGTTGCGCGCGGACGATCCGATCAACATCCAGTTCACCTCGGGCACGACGGGCCAGCCCAAGGGGGCCACTCTGACGCATCGCAACATCGTCAACAACGCGCGGTTCGTGACCGACCGGATCAACCTGACGGAACGGGACAGGCTGGCGATCCCGGTTCCGCTCTATCACTGTTTCGGCATGGTGATGGGCGTGCTTGGGGCCGTCAGCAAGGGTGCGGCGATGGTGTTTCCGGGCGAAGCCTTTGACCCGGCCCAGACGCTGGACACGGTCGAGGCCGAACGCTGCACGGCGCTTTATGGTGTGCCGACGATGTTCGTGGCGATGTTGCAGGAACTGGCGTCGACGCCGCGCGATCTGTCGTCGCTGCGCACGGGAATTATGGCGGGGTCTCCCTGTCCGGTCGATGTGATGAAGCAGGTCAACGACCGGATGCACATGGGCGAGGTGACGATCTGCTACGGCATGACCGAAACCTCGCCCGTGTCTTTTCAGAGCTTTGTCGACGACAGCACCGAAAAGCGGTGCGAAACCGTGGGCCGGATCCACCCCCACCTGGAGGTCAGGATCGTCGATGACACCGGCCAGACCGTGCCCGTGGGCGTTCAGGGAGAGCTGTGTACGCGCGGCTATTCGGTGATGCAGGGCTATTGGGACGACCCGGAGCGCACCGCCGAGGCGATCCGCGATGGCTGGATGCATACCGGTGACCTGGCCGTTCTGGACGCAGACGGGTTCTGCACGGTCACCGGGCGGGTCAAGGACATGATCATCCGAGGCGGCGAGAACATCTATCCACGCGAGATCGAGGAATTCCTGTTCGGCCATCCCGACATCAAAGAGGTCCAGGTCTTTGGCATTCCCGACGCCCGAATGGGCGAAGAGGTCTGTGCCTGGGTCGTCGCCAAACCCGGGCGCGAGATCACCGCCGAAGACGTGCGCGCCCATTGCCAGGGGCAAATCGCCCATTTCAAGGTGCCCCGGCACGTCCGCATCGTGACAGAGCTGCCGATGACCATCACCGGCAAACCCCAGAAATTCATCATGCGCGACCGGATGGTCGAAATGCTGGGCCAGGCCCAGGCCTCGGACTAACGCCTTGCCACGACAAGTGTCGACCCAGAGACAGGAGAGATGAACATGAAGCTGAGCGAATACGCCTCTTATGACGCCACGGGGCTGGCTGAACTGGTTGCCCGCAAAGAGGTTTCGGAGGACGAGCTGACCGACGCGGCGCGGCGCGGCATTGCCGCCGTGAACCCGCAGCTGAATTTCATGGTGGATGCCATCGAGCCGCCCATTGCCGGTGACAGTTCCGGCGCTTTCGCCGGGGTGCCCTTTCTGATCAAGGATATCATGATGACGGCGGCGGGGGTGCCGCAGGGGATGGGCACGCGTTTGCTGGACAACGACGTGTATGTCGCGCCGCATGATGGTGAATTGATGCGGCGGTTCAAGGCGGCGGGACTGAACACCCTGGGGCGCACCACAACGCCGGAATACGGCTTCAACGCCACGACCGAGTCAGTTGCCACAGGGCCCAGCCGTAACCCGTGGGATCCGTCCCGCACCACCGGTGGCTCCAGCGGCGGTGCCTCAGCCGCCGTGGCCGCCGGGGTTGTGCCCATGGCGCATGCCAACGACGGCGGTGGGTCCATCCGTATCCCTGCGGCCTGTTGCGGGGTGATCGGGCTCAAACCCAGCCGGGGGCGCACACCGCTTGGCCCGGATGCGCAGCTTGCCATTCTGGGGCTCGGGCACGAATTCGCGGTCACCCGCACAACGCGAGATGCCGCAGCACTGCTCGATCTGGTTGCGGGCCCCGAGGCGGGTTCGTTCATCCCTCTCGCAAACCCGCAGACGCCCTATGGCGACTGCATCAAGCGCCCGATGCAGGGCCTCAGGATCGCCATCGCGCCAACCGGTTTTCAGGGCGCCGCCCCGACCGATGCAGGTATCTCGGCCGAGGTCGTTCGCGTCGGAAAACTTCTTGCCAACCTTGGCCACAACGTCGAGGAAATCGACCACATCCCACTGGACCAGGAACAGTTTCACAGGGCGAACTACCGGTTCTGGATGGCCACGCTGGCCGCCGCCTCTCAGACGCTCACGACGGCTTTTGGTATTCCGGCCAGCACGGACGTGTACGAAACCTGCACATTGAAGGGGATCGAGGATGGTCAGGCCATGTCCGCGGTCGACATGATGGAAGCGGTGCAGATCATGGGCATGACCGGTCACCAGATGGGCGCGTTCTTTGCAGGCTACGATGCCGTGATCCTGCCGCCCTTTGCCGCACCGCCCATTCCGCTGGGCGTGCTGGACCAGAACCATCCCGACTGGAGCGCGCGGCGGTTCTATGATGAGCTCTTCAGCCGCTTCAACGCGACCGCGCCTTTCAACGTGACAGGCCAACCCGCGATCACCGTGCCCACCGGCCTGGTCGAGGGGCTGCCGGCCGGTGTGCAGATCGCGACGTCGCTGGCACGAGAGGATATTCTGCTGAACCTGTCGGCCCAGTTAGAAGACGCGACAGACTGGTCCGCGCGCCGCCCGTCGGTTTCTGTCGCCAATCTCTGAAGACTGGGGAGGCCGGGCGTTGGCGCAAGCCATCGGGAGAGGTGAGTTGAGCGAGCCTTGACCCAATCGAAGATGCTCTTGGCGAGCGCCTTGTCATGGACATGCGCCCCTTTCGGGGCGTACGAGCCCTCGTAGTCGTCAGTTCGGCGAACCTGACGGCTAAAGAGCCATGCCACGCCAAAATTCAAGTTCAACCAGCGTTCGTTGTCGGCTGTCAGTCCTTAAAAAACGATAAGGCAAATGCCTTTGTCTGATCTCGAAATCGGGTCCAGTCCTCGTGGTCCATTTGATCTTTGTCGAGGAAGAAAGCCACTTCTGGACTGAAAGCGACATAGAAGTGCTGGGCGCTCCAGATTTGAAAGAGGAAGGCAAACGGATCGGTTCGCCGCATAACGCCTTCGTCCATGTACCCTTGAAGCAGCGCAATGGAGCGGGCCACGATCGATCGAGATCCCCGCCTCTCCATCGCTTCGATGCCAAAGGCACCACCCGATAGCATTTCGGAAATCAGCAACTTGCTTTGGTGGGGTTTGGTTTCGGCTTGTAGAAAAATATGCTCGATGTAGTCGGAAATTACAGCCTTCGGCGAACCCTCACGATCACTGGGGCTGAGGCTGCGCCACTCTCGGAAAATGCGGTCGATAACGTCTGTGTAAAGGCTCTCCTTGCTGTTGAAGAAATAGAGCACCTGCCGCTTCTGTAGCCCGGCACGGTCGGCAATGGACTGAACCGAAGTGCCACTCAGGCCGTTGCTGGCAAATTCGATCTCGGCGGCATCCATGATGCTTTGCATCCTTTTCGCCCGCACGTGGTTGACCCGTTGCGGCTTTGAAGCTGCTTCCGGAACCGTCGTCGATTGCGTAGCTGGAACCATGGATTGATCTGTCTTTCCGCGCTTGCCGTTCATCGAACTTCTTCCTTTTCACCGAGCCACCCCCGTACCTATTCGCGGGCGCCGGATCGGAAACGTGTAAACCGGCTCGTGCTGATCTCGCTGTCGGCTCCTGAGTTCCAGTATGCACGATAGGTTTTCGTTGACAAACTCATATCTGCACCAAATGGTGTAATTTTATCAAATGGTGCGGAAAGGCGGGTGACTGCCCATGAACATGTCCGAATTCATTGCCTCGATGCCCAAGGCCGAGTTGCACATACACATTGAAGGAACTGTGTCGGCGGCCAAGGTTCTGGAATTGGCGAACCGCAATGGTGTCGACATTCCCTATGCCACAGAGGCGCAACTCCTTGCGGCTCAGGACTATGGCACGCCCGCGCTGAAGAATTTTCTCGATTACCACTACATGTGCTCCAGCGTTCTGCGTACTGGACAGGACATCTTCGACATTACGCGGGAATTCCTGAACAGGTGTCAGGTAGAAAACATCCGTCACGTTGAGATGTTTTTTGACCCGCAGCAGCATATTGATCGTGGTGTCGGTTTCGACGAGATGATGGATGCACTGAAGACCGCGTGTCGCGCGTCGGAGGTCTCGACCGGGTTGATCATTTGCATGAACCGCGAGCGCTCGTTGGAAAGCGCGATGGAGATGCTGGACCTCGCGGAAATACAGCGGGACGATATCCTCGGGGTGGGGTTGGATTCCTACGAGGAAGGCAATCCTCCGATCAAGTTCCAGCACTTTTACGACCGTGCCCGTGAGGAAGGTTATCGTCTGACGGCGCATTGTGATTGCGATCAGAAAAACGCGGTCGAGCATGCAAACCAATGTGTGCACAAGCTGGGTCTGGAACGCATTGATCATGGGTTGCATGTACTGGATGACCCGGCGCTGATTGACGTTGTGCGGGACCGCAAGATCACTTTGACCATGTGCCCGACATGGCGTCCGTCAGACCCGGAACCGCGGCGTTTGGCGGCCTAGCGCAAGATGCTGGATCTGGGGCTGCGTGTGTGCCTTAACACCGACGATCCTGAGGAATTCGCAAGCCGGTATCTGACCAACACCATGCAACAGGTGCAACAGCACGGTGATTTCAGTGCCGAAGACATGACGCAGTTCATGCGAAACGCCTTTGATGGCGCTTGGATCAGCGCAAGGCACATTTGCAGGAACTCGAAGCCCACCTGAAGACGCACATCGCATAAAAACTGTTATATAATAAAATGTTACGCTACTCTTGGCGCGAGAGATCAGAGGAAGATCCAATCCGTTTCACGGAAATCTCAAGAAAAACTGAGATATGGGCAGATGACGGTTTGACCGCTCGTCTTCGACTTCGTTCTTCTCCCGCAGCGCCTATTCAAGGCCCCTTTCACCCATTTGGCTCACAGCATTCATTGCTGATCGTCGCAAGAACTGTTCAAGTCTCGCTACCCCTGGCTTAAAGCTTCCACCTTTGCGCATCACCATATGATACGTCCGGTGCAACACCGGATTGACCAGCGGCACAATCCTTAGCCGCGGGTTCTGATGCTCCTCGGCGACAATTCTGGGAAGCAAGGTTGCCAGACCGCGGTGCAAGACCAGCCCCATAAGTGTGCTGCGATAGCGGGCAGTGGCGGCCGGATGGTAATCCAGGCCAACGCTATGAAAAGCTGCTGCTAGTTCGGCGTGGGTTTCCGTCGCTTTCGCGAATGAAGTCATGCGCACGTGTTCGAGATCTCTCAATTCAATCGACTCCCGGTCAGCCAGCGCGTGTTCTTCTGAAACGACGAGAGCCAATTGATCGCGGAACAGTTTACTGATCCGAAAGCTTTCAGGTCTTCTGATTTCAGTAACGACCCCGATATCCGTATCGCCGACCTCAACCTCCTTATAGACATCCGTGTCGAGCCCGTCATAGATCGTAACCTGTATTCCGGGGTTTTCATGCTCGAACTGGTTCAGCAACCTCGGCAGGAAATTCGATGTCAGGCTTGTTACTGCCGAAATCTTCAGCTCCGCAAAAGGTTTCTGCAGGCCGTTGGTGAGGCCTCTGGAAATGTCGTCGAACTGGTTCAGCAACAACTCGACGACCGGAAAGATTTCTCTGCCCTTTGACGTCAGTTTCACCGAACGCCCAACCCGGTCAAAGAGCTTTGCGTTTATCGCCTCTTCCAGCAGGGAAACGCCGCGGGAGAGCGACGGCTGCGCTACACCGCAAAGCTTTGCGGCCTTAGTGAAATTCTCCACCTTCGCGGCAGCGTAGAAATAGGAGAGATGTCTCCGACTGATGCGCGGATCGTGGCGGTTGACTGCGAGTTTATCAATCAGGTGCTCCATAGGGGCATCCTGATTGATCTCACGCGCGATTGGCAATGGCCTTACGTCGGGGTCTTGGAGTCGAGACACTTGCCGTCCTGTCACGCATCGCGCAAGCCATGCTTCTTCACCGCTTGGTCGAACAGATCCAGGAACTGCTCGGTCATCGCGCGCCGCGTTGCGTCGTCAATCCAGGCACCGTCCAGACCGTTCAACATGAAGCTGCGCAGATCTTCGAGACCATAGTCAAAGGCCGCGTGCATCGTTTTCCAGACCGTGTTCGGAGAGGTGTTGTGGAAGGTGGGATCATCGGTGTTGGGATGGATTTTCAGGCCGGTCCGGCCCATCGCTCGGATCGGATGCTTTTCGGCCCATTCATCAGGTGACAACACGTTCAGGTAATGGGTGTTCGTCGGCGCCACCGTAAAGACGATTTCCTCGTCAATGCAGGGTTGCAGCAGGTCCGGATTGTCCAGAACCGTATAGCCATGGTCGATGCGATCGACCTTCAGAAGATCGAGACAGGTTTCGATATTGCGCCAATGGCTGCCGTTCTCGCCGGCATGTGCCGTCAGCTTCCATCCTGCCTCCTGCGCCATCCGATAGGCTTTCCAGAAACCTTCGGGCGGGAAACGTTCATCCTCCATATAGTCGATGCCGAGGCCGATCATCCTGGGATGCGGCGCGGCCAGCGCGCGTTCGATCATCACGACCGCGTCTTCGGGACTGGCTTCGCGGTCGATCGAATGGATGATCCGGGACACGATACCGAAATCGCGCTCCGCGTCCTCCATTGCCTGAATGACTGCGCCTTGCGCCGCGTCGAACGACAGGTCGGGGGCATGCAACAGTGTTCCGGTGGTGTTCCAGAACAGTTCCGCATAGCGCACGTTCTCAGCGCGCAGGTCTTCAAGGCATTCGCGCGTCACGCGGTAGAGGCGGTCTTCCGTGCCAAAGATATGCTTTTCCATAGACCGAAAAGCATGCAGGACACCACGCGGTTTTTCTCCTCGGACGTAGTATCCCGCCACGTCTTCCTCGGTCAGCGGTGCCGAGGTTTCGCGGACGAAGTCCTGCAAGGTTGCCTCGCGAATGGTGCCGTAAAGGTGGCAGTGGATATCCACCTTGGGGATATCGGCGAAGAACCCATCGGGGATTGGTCCATGTGCATGGCTCTGTTTCATTGGGCGCTCCTCCCTTTAGGCAAAAATCTTGAGACCGACCGTGCGGCTGGTGATGGCGAAAATGATGAGGGTAATCACCAACATGATGGTCGAGATCGCCGCCGGTGTCGGGTCAGCCGAATATTCGATATGGGCCATCATCTCGACCGGCAGCGTTGAGGCCCTTGGGCCAGTCAGAAAGATCGAAAGCGAGACGTCGTTGAACGACATCGTGAAAGCCAGGATGCCGCCCGAAACGATCCCCGGGCGGGCCATCGGCAAGACCACATTGCGGAAGGTCTCGAAGGGCGTGGCCCCAAGACCGAGGCTTGCCTCCTCAAGCGTGATGTCCGTGCCCGCCATCGCCGACCAGACGGAGCGCACGACAAATGGCACCGTGATCATGATGTGGCCGCCGATCAGATTGACAAAGTTGTTGCCTTCCAGCGCCAAGGTTACCAGCAGGTTGAACAGGCCGAAGCCCAAAACGACAATTGGCAGCAGCAATGGCGTGAGCACGACGAATTCGACGATTGCCTTGGCGCCGAATGTGCCGCGAGCAAGCGCCCGCGCCACGAGTATGCCGATCACCGCTGAAATCGCCGTGGCGATGATCGCGATCACAAAGCTCGTAACGATGGAGCGCGAGAACCACGACAGCGAAAAGACCTCGCAATACCAGCGCAGGGAAAACTCCGGTGGCGGGAATGTCAGGTAGGATGCCGAGGTGAAGGAGGAAATCACCACGATGACGATCGACCCCAACAAAAAGAGAAAGCCGGCCACCATCATGGCAACGGACAGTGTTTTTCCCGCCATCAAAAGGGCGTTTTCCGCACGAAAACTATTCATAGGATTTCATCACCTTTTGCCCGACCCAGCGCTGCAGCCAGACAAAAGCCAGGGCCAGAATGACGAGGACAAGTCCCACCGCTGCGGCTGCCGACCAGTCGAAGGGGGTGAAGGCATAGGTGTAGATCAGCGTTGTCAGCAGCGGCGCCCGGCCACCGCCCAGCAGAAGCGGGGTCGCAAACGCGGTCAATGCCAAAGCGAAGACCAGCAAGGTTCCGGTCAAGAGCCCCGGCACGCTAATCGGGATGACGATACGGAAAAAGGTCGTGACCGGGTTCGCACCGAGGCTCATCGAGGCTTCTTCCAGATTGCTGTCCGCCTTTTGCAGGCTCGCCATAAGGGACAGCACCATGTAGGGCAGCAGCAACTGGCTTTCGCCAAGAATGACGGCGGTTTCCGAATAAAGCAGGTCGACCGGGCTGGAGACGATCCCGAGGCCCAGAAGAACTTGGTTGAAGATGCCCGACGGGCTGAGAACCACGATCCAGCCATAGGCGCGCACCACCACCGAGACCATCAACGGGAACACAAGCATTGGCAGCAGGATTGACTGCATCCGCGGGCCAGCCCGCAGAAAACCGATGGCCAGCGGATACCCCAGGACAATCGTGATCAGGGTCACGATGATCGCCACGCGGATGGTGCGCCAGAACGCCTGAAACGCCAGTTTGCTGTTCCAGAGCTTTTCGAAGTTGGCCAGCGTGAAACCTTCGATATCTGGCGAGGTAAAGGCCGAGGTCAGCATCATCACGGCAGGAACGACCGCCAGAAGCCCGACGATGATGAAGGCCGGGAGCGACAGGGCCCAGTTTCTTTGGGTGGCGCTCAGCATGGGTCAGTCCCGCTCCAGGATCTTGATACGATCCGGCGGAAGCTTCAGGTTAGTATTCCCGCTCAGCCGTTGGCCTTTCCCGGTCTTGAGAATGATGGGCGCCTCCGACAAGTCGGTCTGCATCTGGTAGACATTGTAGTTGCCCGTATAGGCCTCGCCGACTACCTGTCCCGCGAATTGCCCGGTTTCGTCTCCCGCCAGTTCCAGATCACTGCTGCGAAACGCCGCCATGATATCGGTTCCCGAGACCGTATCGGACAGGGCGGCAAACTCGTGCCCCGCGATGCGAACCCCGTCCGATGTTCGCTCTGCTGGGAGGATATTCTCGATCCCAATGAAATCGGCCACGAATGCGCAGTTGGGGTTATCCCAGATCTCGCGCGGGCTGCCGACCTGTTTGACGACCGCGTTGTTCATCACGACGATCTGGTCCGACAGGGTAAACGCCTCTTCCTGATCATGCGTCACCAGCAAGGTGGTCACGCCCGATTGGCGCTGAATCCGTTTCAACTCGAACCGCATTTCGTCGCGCAGCTTGGCGTCAAGCGCCGATAGAGGTTCGTCAAGAAGCATGACAGCGGGTTCGATAACAAGTGCGCGCGCCAGCGCGACGCGCTGCCGCTGACCTCCACTGAGCTGGCGGGGGTATTTCAGATGGCTGTCAGGCAATCCGACGCGGTTCAGGGCGTCATCCGTCTTGCGGGCGATCTAATCCCTGTCCATCTTGCGCATCTTCAACCCGTAACCGACATTGTCGGCCACGGTCATGAAGGTAAACAACGCATAAGACTGAAAGACGATCCCGATGTTGCGTCGCCAAGGCGGGATGTCGTTGACCGGCCTGTCGTCCAGCAGGATATCGCCTGATGTCGCGGTCTCGAAGCCGGCAATGGCACGCAATGTCGTTGTCTTGCCGCATCCACTGGGACCGAGAATGCTGATCAGGCTGCCGGTTTCCGCCCGAAAACTCGCGTCCCGCACGGCGGTGAACTCGCCGTATTTCTTGACAAGATTTCTGACTTCAACCGAGGACATGGGCAACTCCGATTATTGTTGCGGGGCGTCTCAATCTGGTTGAAACGCCCCGCTCAGGGAGAGACTCAGTTCGCGATGACGGTTTCCTGCCAAAGCTGAACCCAATCCGCCTTGTTTGCGGCGATCGTCTTGATGTCCCAGAAATTGAGCTTTTCGAGATCATCGATCGACAGCGAATTCGAGGACGGTTCGACGACCGAGAAATCGACATTGGCCGATACCGGCGTTTCGCCCTGTTCGACCAAGAGCTTTGTCTGAACTTCGTCCGACATCATGTAGTTGATGAACTTTTCGGCCAGTTCGGCGTTGGGCGAGCCTTCGACGACGCACATGAGATTGAGGATGCCGATGCCGCCTTCTTCGGGCCAGGCGAAATCCATGGGGATGCCGTCTTCCTTGCGCACAAAGATGTTCAGTTCAGGCGCCATGGATACGTCACCGCGCACCACGCTCTCCAGGATCTGGGCGTTCTGATAGAACTGGATGCTGTCCTTTGCCGATTTGACGGCTTCGAGCCCCGGCGCGATGTTGTCGATGCCGCCGCCTTTGAGTTCGGCCATCTTCACAGCCAGCATGGTCGCATAGGAGATGCCGATATCTGGGTATCCCGCCTTGCCCTTCAGGTCAGAGCGCAGCAGGTCGGCCCAGGAAAACTCTGCCCCGTCACCGAACTCGTCGGTGTTATAGGCAAGGCCCGCGCCAAGCACGACAAAGGCCGGGCAGGCACCGTCACCCATCGGATCTTTGGCAAAGTCACGCAGGTTGGCGAGGTTGGGGGCGTTCTCCGGGTTCAAATTCGCGATCAGCCCGCGCTGATAGGCCTAGTACATCTGAAAATCCGACAGGAAGACAACGTCGGTGCCGCGCCCCTTCGTCGCGATCAGTTTGCTCAGCCGTTCCGACGAGCGTCCACGATCCACGACGATCTCGACATTGTTGGCCTCTTCGAACGGAACGATCAGGTTCTCGGTGAAATCCTCTGCATAGCCACCGCCCCAAAGAGAGATCGTCAAGTCAGCCGCGTATGCACCGCCAGCAGGAATGGAGGCGACCGCAAGGGCGGCGCCGAAGAGTGTTGCCTTGTTCTTGGTCATTCCGGTCTCCAAAACTGATAACTGATCCAACCCAGGCTATGCACCAGATTAAAAGCGATCCAATATTGGATGACTCTGATTCAATAGCGAGAAGCTATTGTTTTGAACGGTCGCAGGAATGCTTTGCTGATGGGAAAGGTTCCAGCGTTCAGGACAATAGGCGTTACCGCTGATTGGAGCCTAGGCGCTGTCTTTTCAATTGCGGGGGATTGCCGGGCAGGGCATTAAGGCTCGGATGGCAAAGCAACTTGATTACCATACGATCCGCGAGATCTTTACCCGATTCCAGGCCGCCGATCCCGAACCCAAGGGCGAGCTGGAGCATGTGAATGCCTATACGCTGGTGGTAGCGGTCGCGCTGAGCGCGCAGGCCACCGATGCGGGCGTGAACAAGGCCACCCGCGAACTATTCAAGATCGCCGACACGCCGGAAAAGATGTTGGCGCTGGGCGAAGAGGGCGTGACCGAGCATATCAAGACCATTGGCCTGTTCCGGCAGAAGGCCAAGAACGTCATCAAGTTGAGCCGCATCCTGGTCGAGGAATATGGCGGCGAGGTACCCAATTCGCGCGCCGCGCTGCAATCGCTGCCCGGTGTCGGTCGCAAGACCGCCAACGTGGTGCTGAACATGTGGTGGCACATGCCGGCGCAGGCGGTGGACACCCATATCTTTCGCGTCGGCAATCGCACCGGCATCTGTCCGGGCAAGGATGTGGACGCGGTCGAGCGCGCCATCGAAGACAATATCCCGGCCGACTTCCAGCAACATGCGCATCACTGGCTGATCCTGCACGGCCGTTACCATTGCAAAGCCAGAAAGCCGATGTGCGGCACCTGCCTCATCCGCGATCTGTGCCAATTCGAGGACAAGACCCTATGAAGACCTACGATGTCGTTGGCATCGGCAATGCCGTTGTCGATGTGATCTCGCAAGCCGATGACAGCTTTCTCGACCTGATGGGAATCGAGAAGGGCATCATGCAGCTGATCGAGCAGGAGCGCGGCGAGGTGCTCTATGCCTCGATGAAGGAGCGAGTGCAGACGCCGGGCGGCTCGGTCGCCAACACCATCGCGGGCGCGGGCGCGCTGGGTCTGGATACGGCGTTTATCGGGCGGGTGCGCGACGATGCGCTGGGTCATTTCTATGCCGACGCGATGAACGAGGGCGGTATCGACTTCGTCAATCCGCCCGTGGCGGGGGAACTGGCAACCTCGCGCTCGATGATCTTTGTCTCGCCCGATGGCGAGCGGTCGATGAACACCTATCTGGGCATCTCGACCACGCTAAGCTCGGCGGATGTGCCGGAGCAGGTGACGGGCAACGCGAAGCTGATGTTTCTCGAAGGATATCTGTTCGACCACGACGCCGGGAAATCGGCCTTTCGCGAGGCGGCACGGGCGACCCGCGCGGCGGGTGGCAAAGCGGGGATCGCGATTTCGGACCCGTTCTGTGTCGACCGGCACCGCGCCGATTTCCTGTCGCTGATCCAGCACGATCTGGATTTCGTGATCGGCAACGAGGCCGAGATCCAGTCGCTGTTCGAGACCGACCATCTGGACGATGCGCTGATGCTCACCTCGGGCATTTGCCCGCTGGTGGTCTGCACCCGCTCGGGCGACGGGGTGACGGTGATGGACGGCACGCTGCGCATCGACGTGCCGGTGGAAAAGGTGGTACCGGTGGATGCCACCGGCGCGGGTGATCAGTTCGCCGCGGGCTTTCTGTTTGGCATGGCCACTGGCCGCGATTACGAGACCTGCGCCCGGATCGGCAATGTCTGCGCCGGCGAGGTGATCGGCCATATCGGCCCGCGCCCCGAGACCAACATGGTCGAGCTGCTGAAGGAAAACGGGCTGCTCTGATCTCGGGCCCGGGAGGGGCGCTGCCCCTCTTGCCCTGCGGGCAATTCACCCCGGAGTATTTTGGACCAGAAAGAAGCACGGGCTGGGCGCTGCACCTTGCTGGTGATCCACGTGCTTAGGTCGAAACATCCGGCGCCTGATTGTCTGGCTACGCTTGGTCAGCACGCCCGTTTGCAGACTCGGCACTGTGTAGCGCCTTGGCCAGCAGGGTGGACAGCATGGTCTGTTCCTCTGCCGTCAGCCCCTTGAGGAGTTGCGCCTGCGTCGCCACATGGGCGGCCATCATCTCGTTGATCAGGGTCAGCCCCCTGGGGGTGAGCGCGATGATCACGCTGCGGCTGTCCTCAGGGTTCTTTCGGCGTTCGACCAGTCCGTCCTGTTCCAGCCGGTCGATCCGGTTGGTCATGGTGCCAGAGGCGACCATGGTCGCATCAAGCAGCGCGCCGGGGGACAGCGCATAAGGCGGGCCTGAGCGCAGGAGCGTAGCCAAAACGTCGAATTTGGCAGCGTTCAGCCCGTTGCGGGCGAAGTTTTCCTGCATCCCCTGTCCAAAAGCCATCGAAAGCCGCGCGACCCGGCCGATCACCGCCATAGCCCGTGTGTCGAGGTCGGGGCGCTCGGTCGCCCATTGCCGGATGATAAGGTCTACATGGTCCATGATCCGGGTTATTCCGATAATTTATCTTGACGTCAAGATAAATGATGTTATCTCGACGTCGAGATAACTCGGCGAGGCCCACCATGTCACGGACAACAGATATCGCTCTGACCGCAATCGCCCCGGCCATCTGGGGCAGCTCCTATATCGTCACCACCCAGTTCCTGCCCGCGCATTCGCCCTTTGTCGTGGCGCTGCTGAGGGCGCTGCCGGCCGGGCTGATCCTGCTGCTGCTGGTGCGTGAATTGCCGCCGCGCGACTGGATCGGACGGCTGCTGATCCTGGGCGCGCTGAACTTTGCGGTGTTCTGGTCGCTGCTTTTCGTCGCCGCCTATCGCCTGCCGGGCGGGGTGGCGGCGACAGTCGGCGCGGTGCAGCCGCTGATCGTTGTGTTCCTTTCGGCAGTGGCACTGGGCACGCAGATCCGGTTGGGCGCGATACTGTCGGCGTTGGGCGGACTCTTCGGCGTGGCGCTGTTGCTGCTCGGTCCCGAGGCGCGGCTGGATTGGATCGGCGTACTGGCCGGGCTGGGCGGCGCGCTGTCGATGGCGGTTGGCGTGGTGCTGACCCGCAAATGGCGACCCGATGTGCCGCTGGTTACCTTCACTGCCTGGCAGCTGACTGCCGGTGGCCTGTTGATGATCCCAGTGGCCTGGCTGGCCGCGCCCGACTGGCCGGGGCTGAGCCTGATCAATCTGGCGGCGCTGGCCTGGCTCAGCCTGATCGGCGGTGCGCTGACCTATATCCTGTGGTTTCGCGGTCTGGCCCGGATCGAACCAGCGGCGGTCTCGCTGCTCGGCATCCTCAGCCCGTTGACGGCGGTGATCCTGGGCTGGCTGGCGCTGGGCGAATCCCTGAGCCCGGTTCAGGGGTTGGGCGCGATCATCGTGCTAGGCGCGGTGTGGATCGGGCAGCGCCCGGCGCACGCGCCCCGGCGACTGCGCTTTGCTCAGCCCAGATGCGGGGCAAAGGCCGCAACGACACGCTCGTAGACGTCACGCTTGAACGGCACGATCTCGGCCACCAGCCGGCCGGGATCCTGCCATTTCCACCGGCTGAATTCGGGGTGTTCGGTTTTGATGTCGATCTGATCGTCGCGGCCGGTGAAGCGGAACAGGTACCATTTCTGCTCCTGCCCGCGATAGCGCCCCTTCCAGATCCGCGGCACAAGGTCATGCGGCAGGTCATAGGGCAGCCAGCCCTCGGTCTCGGCGACCATCTCGACCAGATCCGCTGTCACGCCGGTCTCTTCCCATAGCTCGCGCAGGGCAGCCTCGAAGGGGTCCTCGTCCTCGTCCACCCCGCCTTGGGGCATCTGCCAGGCATCGGTGTTCTGGTCCATGCGCTGGCCGACAAAGACGAACCCATCGCCATTCATCAGGACCACACCCACGCAGGGGCGATAGGGGAGCTCGGCAATCTCTTCGGGTGTCATCGGATATCTTTCCTTTGGGTTGGCCCTGTCTAGCAAGCGACGCTACGGCGGCAAAGGGGGTGACGTCGGGTTTCGCGTGACAGGGGCACGGGCTATGGTGATCCTGCCCGTCAAATCCGAGGGAGAGTAATTCCGATGACTGCGTACCCACACATGCTTGCGCCGCTTGATCTGGGCTTTACCACGTTGAAGAACCGCGTGTTGATGGGCTCGATGCATACCGGGCTGGAAGAGACCCGCGACTGGAACCGGGTGGCCGAATTCTATGCCGACCGCGCGCGGGGTGGCGTGGGGCTGATGGTGACCGGCGGCATCGGTCCGAACATGGAAGGGTCTGTCCTGCCTGGCGCCGCGATGATGACCAGCGACAAGGATGTCGCGAACCATTCCATCGTCACCGCGCGCGTGCATGAGGCGGGCGGCAAGATCGCGATGCAGATCCTGCATGCGGGGCGCTATGCCTATGGGCCGAAATGCGTGGCGCCCAGCCCGGTGAAATCGCCGATCTCTCCGTTCCCGCCGACCGAGTTGGACGAGGAAGGGATCGAAAAGCAGATTACCGATATCGTCAATGCCGCGGTGCTGGCGCAGCAGGCGGGCTATGACGGGGTCGAGATCATGGGGTCGGAGGGCTATTTCCTGAACCAGTTCCTGGTCACCCATACCAACAAGCGCACCGACCGCTGGGGCGGGTCATACGAGAACCGGATGCGCCTGCCAATCGAGGTGGTGCGCCGCACTCGCGAGGCTGTGGGCCGTGATTTCATCATCATCTATCGCCTGTCGATGATCGACCTTGTCCCCAATGGCTCGACCTTTGACGAGGTGGTGCAGCTGGCGAAAGAGATCGAAAAGGCCGGCGCCACCATCATCAATACCGGCATCGGCTGGCATGAGGCGCGGATTCCGACCATTGCCACCAGCGTGCCGCGCGCGGCCTTTGCCTGGGTCACGAAGAAACTCATGGGGCAGGTTTCGATCCCGGTGATCACCTCGAACCGGATCAACACGCCCGAAGTGGCCGAAGAGGTACTGGCAACTGGCTGCGCCGATATGGTGTCGATGGCCCGCCCGATGCTGGCGGATGCGGATTTCGTCAACAAGGCGGCGGCGGGACAGGGCGACCGCATCGCGCCCTGCATCGCCTGCAACCAGGCCTGTCTGGACCATACGTTTGGAGGCAAGCTGACCTCGTGCCTGGTGAACCCGCGCGCCTGCCATGAAACCGAACTGGTGGTGGAGAAGGCGGCGGCGCCCAAACAGGTGGCAATCGTGGGGGCCGGTCCTGCGGGCCTGTCGACAGCGATCACCGCCGCGCAGCGCGGCCATGCGGTGACGGTGTTCGACAAGTCGGACGAGATCGGCGGCCAGCTGAACATGGCCAAGCAGGTGCCGGGCAAGGAAGAATTCTGGGGCCTCGTGGATTGGTACCGGGTGATGCTGGCCGATCTGGGTGTGACCCTGAAACTGGGCCAGGCGGTTGGCGCCGGTGATCTGGCGGGCTTTGACGAGGTGGTGATCGCCACCGGGGTCAGCCCGCGCGATCCGGCAATTCCGGGGCAGGACCGCGCCAATGTGCTGAGCTATATCGACGTGTTGCGCCACAAGAAGCCGGTGGGCAAGCGGGTCGCGGTGATCGGCGCGGGCGGCATCGGGTTCGACGTGTCCGAGTTCCTGCTGGAAGAGGGCCACAGCCCGGCGACCGACCTGCCGCTGTGGATGAAGGAATGGGGCGTGAGCGACCCGGGCGAGCACCGCTCGGGCCTGGCGCCCGAGGGGCCGCAACCCGCCAAGCCCGAGCGCGAGGTGACGCTGTTGCAGCGCAAAGCCAAGGCGCATGGCAAGGATCTGGGCAAGACCACCGGCTGGATCCACCGCGCGACGCTGAAGATGAAGGGCGTCAATTTCGTGGGCGGCGTGAACTACGAGAAGATCGACGACGAGGGCCTGCATATCAGCTTTGGTGAGGCGCGGGAGAACCCCACCCTCATCGCCTGCGACACGGTGGTTCTGTGTGCAGGTCAGGTCTCGGACCGGTCGCTGGCGGATGCGCTGGGGGCCAAGGGCGTGCCTTGTCACGTGATCGGTGGGGCGGATGTGGCCGCCGAACTGGACGCCAAGAGGGCGATCAACCAGGGCACCCGGCTGGCGCTGTCGTTCTGATCCGGGCGGGAGAGATTTTTCGTCGAAAAATCTCTGCCTCCGGCGGGAGTATTTGTGGCGAAATGAAGGGCAAAGCGTTTGGGCCGCCGGCGGGTCTTGTGGTAGTGTTCAGCCATTGGTTGCAAGGATTGAACGCTCATGTCGGAAAAAGCGCTTTATGAACCTCTCTCTGCCGGTGACCCGCTGTTTTCGGGCTATCGGTTCCGCACCGGCGATCCCGGCGGCCCGCAGACCGAGGGTTTAGGGCTTGGCCTGGGCGGCGAGAACGGTCTGCAACCGGGTGATCCGGTTGCGCTCGATCAGCATTATGTGCGCGCGGTGGCGTTTACCCGCGAGGCAAGCGGCAAGGTCAGCTGGTTCAACAGCCTGTTCAGTGCGCAGGCCAGCGGCAAGTCGGTGGGCGTGTTGCAGGAGGCGAAATCGTTCATGGTGGGGACGGTCGATGGCCTGCAAGTGGAAATCGGCGTTGCGGTTCTGTTGAAGATCGAGGCCACCAGTTTCAAATCGGATGCGCAGGTTTCGGTGGCCAATATCGCCGCCGAGGCGCAGCTGGGCCTGTCGCGCGCCGAGATGGAGATCAGCGTTCGGGGCTATACCGGGGCGCTGGGCGATATGCTGCCCGCGCCGAGCGGGGTCGACCTGACCTCGTACACCAAATATCTCGAAGCGTTCGAGCGCATCCAGAAACATGTGTTCGGGCCGGGCGGCGCGGCGCAGTATTCGCCTGTCGTTCTGGGCAAATTGCGGAGCGGTGCCGGGGGCGATTGACCGCCACACGGATCGGACCGCGCCCCCTGTTGGTTGAAACGCCTGTTGCGATGGTTGTTCTAGCCGTGGCTTGCGCGGCTGTCGTCGGGCGCCTGATCGCGGTCGGTCATGCCATAGTCGCGGATCACGCCCGCCACGCGCAGGCGGTAATCGGCGAAAAGCGCGGCGCGCCCGCAGGTCTGGGCGCCGCGATGGGCGGCAAGCTGACGCCAGCGGGTGACGGCCTCTTCATCCTCCAAGAAGGAAAGCGACAAAAGCTTGCCGGGAGTGGTGAGGCTCTGGAACCGTTCGACCGAGATGAAGCCCGGCATATCGTCAAGCAGGGCGCGCATCCGGCCTGCGAGATCGAGATGGGCCTCCTGCTGCCCGTGGGCGGGTTCGACTTCGAAGATGACGGCGATCATGTCGGCTCTCCATGCGGGGTGGAGACCAGTTTGAGCCATGTGCGGTCCTCGCGCAAAATGAACTTCTCGAACTGGGCGAAGTCGTAATTCTGCCGCCCCAGCGGATCGGCGGCAAGGCGGGCGCGATAGGCCTCGTATTCGGCCAGGCTGGGGATGTTGTAGATGCCATAGGCGAGGGTCGATGAGCCCTCGTGCGGGGCGTAGTAACCGATCAGGTCGGCGCCGCAACGCGGGATCGCCTGGTTCCAGGTGCGGGCGTAGCGTTCGAACTGGGCCCGTTTGGTCGGGTCGATATGGTAACGGATGATGCAGGTCAGCATGGGGGCCCTTTCATCTGGACCCCTGTCTCAAGGCAAGGATCGCGGGCGAGGGTTCGCCCCCGGTCGAAGTTTCGGGCCTTACTTCACCTCTATCGTGATCACCTCTGACACGATCGGGGTGGTGTGCGGCACATGGGTATAGTCGCCCATCACCAGTTGCAGCGTATGTTTGCCCGGTCCGAGATCGAGCGTGACCTCGGTCTGGCCCTTTCCGAAATGGCGGTGGTGCTCATCGGCGGGAAGGGCGTAGGTGAGTTCTTCGGCCCCGTCTTCGCCCTGACCCATCGGCGGGCGGTCGACCAGAAGATGGTGATGACCCGTATTCTCGGCCTCTGTCCCGGCGGGGGCGACGCCCATGCCGCTGAGTCCGAAGATCACCGTGACCGGAGAGGCCACGGTATCGCCATCGGCGAGATTGGCGAAATAGACGCGGGCCTCGGGGTTGGCGGGGGTATCGCCGCCCGCCAGGGCTGCCGTCGCCAGAAGGCCGATACCAAATGCGGCAAGAAAGCTGTTCACAACCAGTTCCTCGTTGCTGAAACACTGGTGGCATCCTACGCGATCGCGGATCCGGAAGCGAACACGGATTACAGGCACGCGTACTTGTGTATTGACCGGCCGAGACGCAAGGTCTGGCGCAATGGCTGGGAAATGGAGCGGGCATGATCACGACAATCCTGATGGGGCTGGTGCCCAGCTTTCTGATGGTTGGTCTGGGCGGCGCGGTACGGGACCGGCTGACGCCTGCGGCCTGGCAGGGGTTGGACAAGCTGAATTTCGAGATCCTGTTTCCGGCCTTGCTGTTCTTTGCCGCCAGCAATCGGCCGATTGCGGTGCAGGATGTGATCCGCATCGGGCCGGCCGTTTGGACAGTGATGGGGCTTGCGTTGATGCTTGGCTATCTGGCCCGCCGAGTAGGCCCGGAGCGGTTTCTGGATTTTGCCGGGGCCTGGCAGACCACCTGGAGATTCAACAGCGCGATGGCCTTTGTCGCGGTGCCAACGCTGCATCTTGCCGATGTCGGCCAGATGGCGGTGGCCATCGGCATGGCCGTTCCGGTGGCCAATCTGCTGGCGGTCTCCGCCCTGTCGCGGGGCGGCAACCTGACCCTGCGGGCCACGGTGCAAAAAATCGCGCTCAACCCGTTCTTGCTGGCCTCGGTCGCCGGGGTGGGAGTAGGTCTGTCCGGGTACAAGATTCCGGATCCGATCCTTGCTCCGGCGCAGATGTTGGCCCACGCCGCCATTCCGATCGCCCTGCTCTCAATCGGCGCCACAATGGACTGGCGGGCCCTGACCCGGCTTGATGTGTTCAACGGCTATCTCTGTTCGGTGCGGTTGCTCCTCACCCCTGCAATAGCCTGGTTGCTGTGCCGCTTGCTGGGGACCAGTCCCGGTCTGGCGGCGGTGGTGATCCTGTTCGCGGCCCTGCCGACGGCATCGGCGGCGCATGTGCTGGCGTCGGGCTTTGGTGCCGACCGCAGGCTGGTCGCAACACTGATTGCCCAATCCACCCTTCTCAGCGCCGCGACCTTGCCATTTTGGATCTATATGATCGGCATCAGTTTCTGAAAACTGTAAGGGGTCTTCCCTATTGTTTCCCTGTTTCTCTGCCGCAAACGATCCGCGACAAAACCCCGATATTATCCCAGCTCTGCCCCGTTCTCGCCCAGATCTGCGCGGATAAGTGATCCTCAAGCAAGATCAATCAGCCGAGGAACCGGGCATGGACCGACTGACAGAAATGGAAGCTTTTGCCAATGTCGTGGACCAGGGCGGGTTCACCGACGCGGCCAAGAAGATGGGTATCTCGAAATCCGCGGTGTCTAAGCATGTTTCCAGTCTCGAAGCGCGCCTTGGCGCCCGGCTGTTGAACCGGACCACGCGCCGGGTGTCGCCGACCGAAATCGGGCTGGCCTATTACGACCGCGCCCGCCGGGTGCTGAACGACGCTGGAGAGGCGGACGCGCTGGTGACCTCGATGCAATCGGCACCGTCGGGGCTGCTGCGGATCTCGGTGGCAACCGATTTCGGCGTCAATCACCTGTCGCCCGTTCTGTCCGGGTTTCTGGCAGAGTTTCCCGATATCACCGTCAACATGGTCCTGAACAACCGCTATGTGGAACTGATTTCGGAAGGGTTCGACATGGCCGTCCGCATCGGTGAGCTGGAGGACAGCACCCTGCGTGCCCGCAAGCTGAGCGAAACCACCAAGCGGATGATCGCCAGCCCCAGCTATTTCGAGAAATACGGGCGCCCGCAAAAGATCGACGATCTGAACGAACACAAGCTGTTGCACTATTCCAGCCAGGCCTCGGGCAATGTCTGGAAGCTGACTGCGCCGTCGGGCGAGAAACGTCAGGTGCGCACCGCCGGCTGGCTGAGCGTGAACGACGGTCAGTCGCTGCTGAACGCTGCCATCTCGGGCCTGGGGATCGCGTATCTGCCCTGCTACCTGTTCGCCGATGCCATGGAACAGGGGCTGGTCGAAGATGCGATGCCGTCGCTGCCCGACGAAGTGCAGGGCATCTACGCGGTCTATCCGCCGGGCCGGTTCACCCAGCCCAAGGTGCGCGCCTTCATAGATTTCCTGGTCCATTCCTTTGCGGACAAGGGACCGATGAACTGGTAATTCTCCCCGCTTGCTTCCCTTGGCAAGAAAACTGCCCCGCGCCCGGCGCGGGGTTTTTTCTTGTGGAGCGGACCGGCAAAACCGCACCTCCTTGTCACCAGTGAAAACGTAGAGAAGGATTCAGGCAGTGGTGCAAACAGCCATGCCGAGGCGAGCAAAGGCCTGCTTCAAACAGAAGCGGGTTTGGATTTTCGGAAGAAATCTGGTGGAGCCTAGGGGAGTCGAACCCCTGACCTCTTGCATGCCATGCAAGCGCTCTCCCAACTGAGCTAAGGCCCCAGACCGGCCAGCGAACATGCGCGTCGCTGCGGTGAGCGGACGTTTATGAGAGCGGCCGGGGGAGTGCAAGCGAAAAAAACGGCGAAGTCACAGATTTTCCCGCAGTTGGAACCGGCAGGGCGGGCACGAAATAAGGGCGGGACAAAGCCCGCCCTGACTTGCGCACATGCGATCCGGTTCACTCGTCTTCCGAGGACATATCCTTGATGTCGTCCAGCGAAACGCTGTCCTCGTCATCATCGTCTTCGAGGATGTCATCATCCAGATCCATGTCGACCGAATCGTCATCGCTGTCGTCCAGCACGATTTCGTCGTCCTCCACGGTCTGGCGGGCTTTGCGGGTGGCGGCATCTTCGGCATCGGCAGCGATCATGCGGCCCTTGCCGAGATCGAGTTCGACAACCTCGCCCGTATAGGGGCTGACGATCGGATTCTTGTTCAGGTCATAAAACCGTTTGCCGGTGGTCGGGCAAACGCGCTTTACACCCCATTCTTCCTTGGGCATGTGAAATCCCCTTGATATCTGGTGAGTCGCAACGACGATTCCGGCCTCGTGCCACATGAGGTGCAGACTGTCAAAGCCTTTACGCCAGAGGGAGCGCGATATGGGGCAGCATCATCTACCGGGACAACCACCGGTGCCGCTGACGCTCAGACGCTCGGCGCGTGCACGGCGGATCAGCCTGCGCATTTCACAACTGGACGGGCGGGTCACGCTGACCCTGCCACCGGGTGTGCCCGAGCGCGAGGCCATCGACTTTGCCCACAGCAAGGCCGACTGGATTCGCGGACATCTGGCCCGGCATGCGCCCCGGTGGCAGCCCGGATATGGTGACACGATTCCGATCGAGGGGGTCCCCACCCGTATCGTTCCGGCGACGGGGCGGCGAATCCAGCTGCGCCCGGGTCAGGTCGAGGTGCCATCGCAGGGAATGGAGGCGCGGCTGCACCGGTTCCTACGCGAACTGGCACGCGACCGACTAGCAGCGGCCTGCGACTTCTATGCGGCCGAACTGGGCCAGACCTATAGCCGCATCACCCTGCGCGACACGCGTTCGCGCTGGGGGTCCTGCACCGCCGAGGGCGGGCTGATGTTCTCATGGCGGCTGATTCTCGCGCCACCCTCGATCCTGCGCTATGTCGCCGCCCACGAGGTGGCGCACTTGGTCGAGATGAACCATTCCTCGCGGTTCTGGGGCACGGTCACCCGCATCCACGGACCCTATGAGGAGCCGCGCCAGTGGTTGCGCGACAACGGCACCCAGCTTCACAGTTACCTCTTCTAAGCCTGTTGGTCCGAACAGGGTGAGTTGCTAAGGTGACCGGGGGGAATGAGGGGTCGGGGTGGCATGACCGGACAGGAACAGCGACGGTTGGCAGCCATCATGATGCTGGATGTCGCCGGCTTTACCCGCCTGATGGGCGAGGACGAGTCGGGCACGCTGGCGCTTGTCCTGGATGTACGCCGCACCCATGTCGAACCTGCGCTGACACGCCATGACGGGCGATTGGTCAAACTCCTCGGCGACGGGGCGCTGGCGGAATTCGCCAGCGTCACCAGCGCGCTTGATTGCGCACGCGAAATTCAGACCGCGATGCGGAACCATCCGCTGAAACTCAGGATCGGCATCAACCTCGGAGAGGTGATTGTCGATGAGGATGATATCTATGGCGACGGCGTAAACGTCGCCTCGCGGATTGAGGCCCTGGCTCAACCCGGTGGCATCGCGGTTTCCCGAAACGTGTATGAACAGGCCCGGAAACGAGGCGATCTTCACTTCGTTGATGGCGGCAAGCATATGGTCAAAAACGTGGCCGAGCCGGTCGCTGTGTTCCATCTCTCGGCAGAAGGCACCGGCGCCGATGCAGCCCGCGCGCCGGATCCACCCAGGCGCCGCCGCGCGCCTGCTCTTGCACTGGTCCTCCTTGTCATCGCCGCCGTCGGCCTGGGCTATGTCATGCTGGGTCGCAACGCTGGCAACGAAACGGCCAAGGTTGCCCCGATAGCGGTGCCGCCCACTCAGGATCGGCCCTCGCTCGTTGTACTGCCTTTCGCCAACCTGTCGGGCGATCCCGATCAGGCCTATTTCAGCGACGGGATGACCGACAACCTGATCAACGATCTCAGCCAGGTCGGCGGTCTGCTGGTCATTGCCCGCAATACCAGCTTTTCCTTTCGCGACCGGCAAGAGGCGATGGACGCCCAGACCGTCCACAAGGTTCTGGGCGTGCGGTATGTTGTCGAAGGCAGCGTGCAGCGCGCCGGCGATCACGTCCGCATCAATGCAAATCTGGTCGATGGCACGACCGGGTTCCAATTGTGGGCCGGACGGCTGGACCGCGAGTTCAGCGATCTCTTCGCATTACAGGATCAGGTCGCCTCGCAGATCATCGACGCGCTCAAGATCGAATTGACACAGGACCAGCGGCGGCGGTTGTCAAAGCGTCATACCGACAATCTGGAGGCCTACGATCTGTTCCTGCGCGCATGGGAGGAGATCTGGCGGTTCAACGATGAATCGCGCAAGGCGGCCCAGGCCTATTTGTGGTCCACGCTGGATCTGGATCCGGATTTCGCGCTGGCAAAGGCCATCCTTGCAACGACCTATACCAATCGAACCGGCGTCTCGCTGACCGCCAGCGCCGAATCGCTGGAAACCGCCTACCGGCTCGCCCGTCAGGCGGTGGCGATCGACCCCGAATTGCCCGCCGTCCATGCCTCGCTGGGACTGGTTCACATGTTTCGCCGGGAATACGACAAGGCCGATGCCTCTTTCGCACAGGCGGTGAAGCTTGACCCGAACTATGCCGATGGTTTCGGAATGCAGGCTTGGAACTGGCATTACGCTGGTGAGCCGGAGCGCGCCCTGGCCGGGTTCGAACATGCCATGCGCCTGAACCCGCGGGCGCCGTTTCCCTATCTGAATGCAATCGCCGAGGTGCATTTCAGCCTTGGCAACCTGGAAGCAGCGCTGGAGTGGAGTACCGAAGCGCTGGAAAGAAACCCCGAAGCACTGCGCCAACGTCTGCTGCAAGGCGCGATCCTGACCGAGATGGGCCAGACCGAGGATGCCGAATGGGAAGTGGTCGAGGCGCTCGCGCTTCAACCCGGCATCACGATTGCCAACCTGCCCGATATCTACCCCTATCGCGAAGGTAGTACGCTTGCGCGCCTGGAGCAGGCTTTGCGCACCGCCGGCCTGCCGGAATGATCCGGTCGGCTTGACGCTGCTCGCAGATGTGATCACAAGGAAACATGCAGAACCCGCGCCCGACCGACCAGACAGCCGCCGCCCATGACCGGGTCTATCGCACCCTGCGCACACGCATCATGCATGGCGAAATGTCACCGGGTCAGGCACTGACCCTGCGCGGCATTGGCAAGGAATTCGACGTTTCGATGACCCCCGCGCGCGAGGCGATCCGTCGTCTTGTCGCCGAAGGAGCGCTATTCCTTTCCAGCTCGGGCCGAGTTTCGACCCCAGAACTAAGCAGCGAGCGGATCGAGGAACTGGCCGCCCTTCGCGCCCTCTTGGAAGTGGAACTGGCCAGCCGCGCCCTGCCGCGTGCCCATATGGCACTGATCGACCGGTTGCAGACGATCAACGGCACCGTGGCCGAGATGGTGTCGAAACGCGATGCGGTGGGCTATATCCGCACCAATCTGGAATTTCACCGCACCCTTTACCTTCGGGCGCAGGCGCCGGCGATGCTGGCCATGGCGGAAACCGTCTGGCTGCAGTTGGGACCGACGATGCGCGCGCTCTATGGCCGACTGCGTCGCACCGACCCGCCGCAATATCACAAGCTGATCATCGCCGCGCTGAAGGCGGGCGATGAACCCGGATTGCGGCTGGCGGTGCGTTCCGACGTGACACAGGGCCTGCGGCTGTTGGTGACGTGATCAACAGCCCTCAGGACTTGATGGCGATCCGGCTCACATAGGACATGAAGCCAAAGAACTTGTCGGCCTCCAGACGTTGGCGTGCCTCGGATTTCAGGGCCGCCGCCGTTTCGGGGAACAGCAAGCCATTCTCCGCCATCTTGTCCGCACCGCAGTCGATGACGGTCAGGAAATACCCGGCCTCGCCCTCGGCCACGTATCCATGCCCCCGTTGACCACCCAATTCGAACCCTGCCTCGGTCAAAAGATCGCCGACTTGCCGCATGATCCAAAGGTTGGTGACATTCTGATTGATCATGAATCGCACAACCTGTTCCAGCGGATCGAAATCCCCGATCTGGGTCGTCGCGGTACTGTAATCCCCGTCACATATCGCCAGAAGCCCACCCGGCTTGAGGATGCGGAACGCCTCAGCAATCGCATCCTTAGGGCTGGGAACATGGCAAAGCAGCGTATGCATCAAGACCATGTCCACGGATGCATCCTGCAACCCCGTATCCCTGGCGTCACCGGTTTCGAAGCGCAAATTCGGCTCGGCGGCAAACTGCGCGCGGGCGCGTTCGACCATGACGGGTGATGGCTCAATCCCCAGCGCGCTTGAGGCGCCTGCAAGTCTGATCAGGTCCAGTGTGACATGGCCGGTTCCAGAGCCGAACTCGACGGCAAGAGCGCCCGGCTGCAACTCTAACCCACGCAGATATGCTTCGCGGATTGCGACTTGTGACGGGTCAAGGCAACGCAGTTCCATTGCATCCGCGATTGCGGTTTGAATGGCATGGTCCTGTGCCGCAAGGTTCGAATACGGATCTGACATGTCGGCCCCCTGAACTCGCAAGTTATCCGGTCAGTGTCCCATGAAACGGCCTAAGAACCAAATCGACGCCACCGAAACCCGTGATGGCTCGACGCTTGGCCAACAGGGCTTGGATGATTTCCAGAACTGCGACATTATCCAGTGAACAACAGGGGAGAGAAACCATGTCAAATTTCACCCGTCGCGGTACGCTTGGGTTGATCGGTGGCGCCGCCACGCTGCCGATGCTGGGAACGCCGGCTCTGGCCAACAGCAAGATGACGGTCGGCGCATTGCGCTTCACCAGCCATGCGGCGTCCTTCGTCGCCTTCGAGCGTGGCTACTTCGCCGAAGAGGGGCTGGACGTCGAATTCAAGTTCTTCGAGGCGGCCCAGCCGATGGCGGTGGCAATCGCAAGCGGTGATGCCGATTATGCGGTGACCGCGATCACCGGGGGCCTGATCAGCCTGGCCGAAAAAGGCGCGGCCAAGGTCATCGGCGGAGCGCTGAGCGAGGAAAAGGGCATCGACGGCCAGATGATCCTGGCCTCGAACGCGGCTTATGACGCGGGGTTGACCAGTGCTGCGGCACTCGACGGGCGCAGCTTTGCGGTCACGCAGCCGGGCTCGTCCTTCCACTATATGGGCGCCAAGATCGCGGCGGCCGAGGGCGCCTCGGTCAAGTTCACGCCGCTGCAAAAGGTGGGTGCGATCATCGGCGCGATGAAATCGGGACAGGTCGACGCCTGGACCATCGTGCCTCATATCGGCAAGGCGCTGTCGGGCGGTGGTGCGGTCAAGCACATCGGCATGGTTGCGGATTATCTGCCCGATTATCAGGTCACCACCGTGTTTACCTCGGCCGCCAATGCATCCGGAGAACGGGCGCAGACCGAGGCGTTCCTGCGCGCCTTCTCGCGCGGGGCGGCGGATTTCAACGCGGCGCTGGTGGACAAGACCGCCGGGGACGAGGCCGGGGTCGAAATGGTCAAGCTGGTGCACAAATATGTCTATGCAGACCAACCCTTCGAGAAGGCCGAGAAGTCCATCCGCAACGGCGCGATGCGCCTGAACAAGGATTCAGCCCTGAACATGGGTTCGGTCGAGGATCAGCTGGGCTGGTTCAAGTCCGAAGGTCTGGTCAAGGACAGCATCACGACCGAGGTGCTGGTCGACGGCTCTTATGCACCGATGATCTGACGGCACATGGAACTTGCGGTTCGCGGTCTGACCCATCGCTATGGCGACATGGTGGTGCTGGACGATGTCTCGCTGCATATCCCTGCGGGCGAAATCCTGTGCGTGGTCGGTCCGTCGGGCTGCGGCAAGTCCACGCTGCTCAGGATGCTGGGCGGGCTGGAACAACCCGATTGGGGCGAGGTGCTGCAAGGCGGCACCCCGCCCGAGGGCTGTCTGAACCCGCTGACCTATGTGTTCCAGGATTTCGCCCTGCTGCCCTGGCGCAGCGTGGCGGGCAATATCTCGTTGGTGCTCGAAGATCACCGTCTGCCGGGCGACCGGGTGCGCGCGATCATCGAGGATGTACTGGCCCGCACCCGGCTGTCGGATTTCCACGATGCATTGCCCCGGCAACTGTCAGGCGGCATGAAACAGCGGGTCGCCATTGCCCGGGCGCTGGCGGTCAACCCGGCGGTGATGCTGCTCGATGAGCCGCTTTCGGCGCTGGACGCGCAGACGCGCGAACTGTTGATGGAGGATCTGGTGGCCCTGTGGGAGCGGCAGCCCTTTACCGGCGTCTATGTCTCCCACAACCTGGCCGAGGCGGTGCGCCTGGGTCACCGCATCGCGGTGCTGTCGCGTCGCCCTGGCCGCGTGCGCGAGGTGATCGAGGTGCCGGGGACGCTGTCGGAACGGCATGCAGGGGACGCGGGGCTGGAGGCGATCCAGGCCCATCTCTGGGCACTGATGCGGGACGAGGCGGTGGCCGCCGATCTGGAGTTGCTGGATGCCTGAGATCAGGGTTCCCTTTCGTGGCGGCGGTTTCCGCCCCGAGGCGCGGCGCGGCACTGGCATCGCGGTGTTCGTGCTGCTGCTGTTCCTGATCGAATGGGGCACGCGGACGGGCTGGATTTCCAACCTGACCCTGCCGCGCCCTTCGGACGTGGCCGCCACGCTGGGTGATCTGGCCCGGTCCGGCGCGCTATGGACGCATCTGCTCCCGTCGCTCAGCCGGTTGGCGGTGGGCTCGGTGCTGGGCATCAGCGCGGGCATCGGTGTGGGAGTGCTGATCGGGCTCTTCTCGTATATCCGGGCCGGTCTGGTGCCGCTGGTGGCGGCGATCTTTCCGATCCCGAAGATTGCCTTGCTGCCGCTGTTCGTGATCTGGTTCGGCATCGACGAAGGGTCGAAATACGCCCTCATCGCGCTGGGCACCTTCACGCCCACGGTGGTGGCCACCTATGGCGCGGTCGACAATGTCGACCGAGGGCTTGTTCGTATGGGGCAGAGCTTTGGCCTGGGCTGGTGGTCGATCGTGCGCAAGATCGTGCTGCCCGGCGCGTTGCCGGGTATCCTGTCGGGACTGCGGGTGTCGCTGGCCATCGGCATCATCCTGCTGGTCGCGGCCGAGATGCTGGGCGCCGAACACGGGATCGGCGCCTATATCCTGCAAGCGGGCGCGCTCTATGATCTTGAGCGGCTTTTTGCCGGTGTGGTCATTCTGTCCTGCCTCGGCGTGCTGACCAGCTGGGCCATCGGCAAAATCGAGAAACGCTTGCTGGTCTGGCGCAGCTGATCGCGGTATCCTGCGGCAAAACAAACGAGCAGGATTCACCATGATTGATCGTCGGCTTTTTACTTTCGGCTTGGGCGCGCTCACGCTTTCGGCCTGTGGCGGGGCCACGACCGCCCCCACCGCGGCACCGGCGGAGAACTGGCCGACCGTTCCCAACGCAGGCTGGAGCGCCTGGGTCGCCTCCTTCAAGGGGCGGGCTTCGGCGCAGGGCATTTCCGCCTCAACCCTCGACAGCGCGTTTCGCGGGGCGGGCTATATCCCCAAGGTGATCGAGCGGGACCGCAACCAGACCGAGTTCAAACGCTCGCTGGAAGACTACCTGGCCATCGCGGCCTCAGACGAGCGGATCGCGACCGGCAAGCAGATGCTGGCCCGGCACGGCGCGCTCTTGGACCGGATCGAGCAACGTTATGGGGTCGACAAGGCAGTGGTGACCGCAATCTGGGGGCTGGAAAGCCGCTATGGTACCCGGCGCGGCGATGTGCCGATCGTGTCGGCCCTGTCGACGCTGGCCTATGATGGGCGGCGCGGCGCGTTTTTCGAAAAGCAGCTGATCGCGGCGATGAAGATCCTGCAAAACGGCGATACCTCGCCCCGCAACATGACCGGCAGCTGGGCCGGTGCGATGGGCCATACCCAGTTCATCCCGACCTCGTACCTGGCCTATGCGGTCGATTTCACCGGCGACGGGCGGCGCGATATCTGGTCCGAGGATCCGACCGACGCGCTGGCCTCGACCGCCGCCTATCTGGCCAATGCGGGCTGGGTGCGCGGCCAGCCCTGGGGCGGCGAGGTCGGCTCTGCTGCCGCCAGTTCGGGTACGCCACTGAATGTGCTGCAACCGCAGGTGCCGGGGCCGAAAATCGCGGTGTTCAAGAATTTCAACGTGATCAAGCGCTACAACAACTCCGACAGCTACGCCATCGGCGTGGGACACTTGTCAGACCGCCTCAAGGGCGGTGGGCCGTTCAAGGCATCGTTCGGACCCGATGAGACCGGTCTGACGCTGGAAGAGCGCAAGGAGTTACAGACCCGCCTGAGCGCGGCCGGATACGATACCGGCGGCGCGGACGGGGTGATCGGGTCGAAAAGCACAGCCGCGATCAGTGACTATCAGCGCGCGCGTGGGCTGGCAGTGACCGGCACGCCCTCGGTCGAGCTGCTGCGGATGCTGCGCTAGACGGAACGGGGCGGGGGCGCTGCCCCCGTCGCCCGATGGGCGACTCCCCCGGAGTATTTCAGGCGAAATGAAGGGGCGCGCGGCGCCCTTTCCTATGCGGCCAGCCCTTTGGATCCGATATCGAGGAATTTCTTGCGACGATCCTTGATCAGCGCCTCGGCGGATTTGCCCTCAAGCTCCTTGAGCATGGTGGCGATGGCGGTGCGTACCGCTTCCATCGCGGCGGGTTTGTCGCGATGGGCACCGCCGCGCGGCTCTGGGATAACCCGGTCCACCACGCCCAGTTTCAGCAGATCCTGCGCGGTCAGGCGCAGCGCTTCGGCCGCCTCGCGCATCTTTTCGGCATTCTTCCAGAGGATCGAGGCGCAGCCCTCGGGCGAGATCACCGAATAGATCGAGTGCTCCAGCATCGCCACTCGGTTGGCGGTGGCAAAGGCGACCGCGCCGCCGGAACCACCCTCGCCGATGATGACCGAGACCAGCGGCACACCGGCGCGCAGGCACATCTCCGTCGAACGGGCGATGGCCTCGGACTGGCCGCGTTCTTCGGCGCCCTTGCCGGGATAGGCGCCCGCGGTATCGACCAGGGTAACCACCGGCAGACCGAACCGGCCAGCCATCTCGATCAGGCGCACCGCCTTGCGGTAGCCTTCGGGCCGGGCCATGCCGAAGTTGTGGGCGATGCGCGATTTGGTGTCCGAGCCCTTCTCGTGGCCGATCACCATGACCGGGCGGTCATTGAACCGCGCCAGCCCGCCCATTACCGCCAGATCATCGGCAAAGTTCCGGTCGCCGGCCAGCGGCGTGTATTCGGTGAACAACGCATCGACATAGTCGCGGCAATGCGGGCGTTCGGGGTGCCGGGCCACCTGACATTTACGCCAGGGGGTCAGATCGCGATATAGCTCGTCCAGAAGCTTGGCCGCCTTGGCATCGAGCGCCGCGGCCTCTTCTGCCACGTCCATCTCTTCGTTGGCGCGGGCCAGAGCGCGCAGTTCCTCGGCCTTGCCTTCGATTTCGGCCAGCGGTTTCTCGAAATCCAGATACTGGGTCATGGTGCCCTCACGTCGCGGAGTTTCCCGCTATATGACCTCAGGGCGCGCAGGATGCAACTCGGCAAGATTTGTGGGACGCTTCGATGGCAGTCTGCCGGGGCAGAGGAAACAGGCATCAGGCAATGACAGATTACGAAGGGCGCATCCTGCGGGTGCTGAACTACATCCATGACAATCCGGGCGGCGACCTGTCGCTGGACCAGTTGGCGGATGTGGCGGCGATGTCGCGGTTTCACTGGCACCGCGTGTTCCGGGCGCTGACTGGCGAGACCTGTGCCCAGACGGTGCGGCGGATGCGGTTGCACCGGGCAGCTACCGCACTGGTGCAGACCCGGGCCCGGGTGGACGAGATCGCCGCCTCGGTCGGTTATCCCAACCCGGTCTCCTTCGCGCGCGTTTTTGCCGAGACCTATGGGCAAAGCCCGTCGGCCTTTCGCAGGGCCAATCGGTTGTTGCCGCCTCTGCCCCCCTTCAGAACAGGAGACTATCCAGTGCAACCCGTCGAGATCCGCACTGAGCCCGCCCGCCGCCTGGTGGGGGTCAACCATCGCGGCGCCTATTCCGCCATTGGCCGCAGCTTCGAGAGCTTTTCGGCTCTGTGCCAGTCCCGCAACCTGTGGCCGCAGATCGCGGAGTCGGTTGCGGTCTATCTCGACAGCCCCGACTGCGTGCCCGAGGCGGAACTGCGGTCCTTTGCAGGCGGAACATGGCGCGGCGAGGATATCCCGCAAGGGATGGAAGAGCACCACCTGCCGGGCGGCAGGACGGCGGTCATGACCTACAAGGGTCCCTATTCCGGGCTCGCTGCCGCCTATCATTCTCTGTTCGGCACTTGGTTGCCCGGTTCGGGCGAGGAGCCAGCGGACAGCCCTTGTTTCGAGATTTACCTCAACGATCCGCGCGCGGTTCCACCCGAAGAACTGCTGACCGAAATCTGCCTGCCCCTGAAGTGAGGCCTTGGTCGTGGCCGATGAAACCCTTCGCGTCTCACTCGACCATCTCGCGGGCTTCGATCTGCGCACCTTTCGCCATATCGGACCCTATGCGCAGAAGGCCGCGGGATTTTCGCAACTCCTCTCCTGCCTGCCGCCCGATTGGCGGGCACGCGGGTGGGGGCCCGTGGTCGGGCTCTACCTGTCCGACCCGGCCCGAACCCCGCTATCGCAACAGATCTATGTTGCCGGATGCGCGGTACCGCGGGACACAGGCGAGGTTGCGGGTCTGGAACCGTGGCGCCAGAGGCCCTGTCATTGTGCCGTGCATCGGCATGTGGGGCCTATGAGCAGATACCGGACAAGTTCCGCAGGCTCTACGAGCGCGAGTTGCAGCGGTTGCGGGTCTGGCCCGATCTTGTGCCGCCTTTCGAGATTTATCACGACGATCCCGAACACACGGCACCCGAGGCGCTGCGCACCGATCTGTGCATTCCCCTGCGACCCTAGCCGGGCCAGAGCACCGGGTAGAGCGACAAAACAAGCAACCCGGCCATGGTCCAGTTGAACACTGTCAAACGGCGCGGATTGGTCAGCAACCGCGCCATCTGCTGGCCCAGTACCGTCCAGGTGCTGACCGAGGGCAGGTTGACCGCTCCGAAAATCGCGGCAACCACCAGCACCGCCGTCAGCGTCTGTCCCGGCGCATAGGCCGATATCGCGGTCAGCGCCATCGCCCAGGCCTTGGGGTTGACCCATTGAAAGACCGCCGCCTGAAGGAATGTCATCGGGCGCCCCGCCGCTGCCCGCCGCTTGGCCGGGGCGGCATTGGCGATCTTCCAGGCGAGATAGAGCAGATAGACGACCGAGGCATATCTGAGCAGGATATAGCTGAACGGCCATGCATCAAAGACCTGCACCAGCCCGACGCCAACCATCACCACCATGAAGGTAAAGCCCAGCCCAATCCCCAGCATATGCGGAACCGAGCGGCGAAACCCGAAATTGGCGCCTGAGGCCATCAGCATCAGGTTGTTCGGCCCCGGCGTGATGGACGAGACAAAGGCAAAGAGCAGAAGGGCGATGAGCAGATCGTATGTCATGCGCAAACTCTTGCGCGGCTCATGGCAAATGAAATTGCGTTCTAGCGACCATTCACTGTAAATTCGCAATCAATGACGAAGATCGACGAAATAAACCGCAAGATATTGCAGGAATTGTCCCGCGACGGTCGGATCAGCAATCTCGACCTTGCGGCGCGGGTGGGATTGTCGCCCTCGGCATGTTTGCGCCGGGTTCAAGAGCTGGAACGCTCGGGTGTTATCAGCGGCTACCGTGCGGTACTGAATCCGGCGGCGCTGGGTATCGGCTTTGTCGCCTATATGGGTGTCGGCCTCGGTGAGCATACCAAGGCAGCGCAAGAGCGGTTCGAGCGCGCCGTCGCCCGCGCACCCGAAGTTGTGGAGTGCCACAACATCACCGGCACCATCGAATACCTGCTGCGGGTCGAATGCGCGGATCTGCCCAGCTACAAGACTTTTCACACCGATGTTCTGGGCACCCTTCCCCATGTGAATTCTATCACGACCTATGTCGTCATGGGTTCTCCCAAGGACCTGCGCGCCTGAGGGTGCGGGGAAAAAGTGATCGTATCGGCCCTTGCCGCACGAAAATTTGATGCCTAGGCTGATCACGAATGCGTTGCCCAACTCCGGCGCCAAGACCGGTAGCGACGCTGAAAACCGGGAGTGTAACAAATGAAAGCGATCTGGATCGGCGCGCTTGCAGGGCTTGCCATGATCTGTGCAGGAGCGTTGTCGGCAGGACCGGCCAAACTGCAACCCGCCAATCCGCAGCCCGGCGGGCTGAAGCGTGGCCTGTCTGTCAGCTATGGATACGCCAGGGAAGGCGAGCACATTCGTCAACTGGCCGAGGCGCGTAGCGTGCTCAAGGCGGGCGCGCAGCGCGGCAAGGCACTGCGCGGACTCGATTATCGTGACACCGCCAAAGGTGAGAACACGCTGACCTCGAAACGGGCGGAGAATGTGGCCGCCGCGATCCGGGGTTATATTCGTTTCGATTCTCCGGGTGTTTACGAGATCGACTTCTTCACCAATGACGGGATCGACGCACGCATCGGCGGCCAGAGGGTTGGCCATTTCGACGGGCGCCAGACATGCGACAGCACCATCGTCTCCGAGGTCGAGGTTCCGCAGGCCGGCTGGTACAAGGTCGACATCACCTATTTCAACCGCCTCAATACCTCATGCCTGATGATGCGCTGGGGGCAAAAGGGCAAAGGCATGAAATGGGTCCCGAACGACGTGTTCGGTTATTGAACTTGCGCTCTAGGGCACTCTGAACAACGGGGCCCAGCGGCCCCGTTTTCATGTTGCTGCTTGCTCAAGCGCGGCGCGCAGCGCCAGTTCCGGCGAGGCCAGCACCGGCACATCGGTCCGCACCCGCGCCTGTGCCCCAGCCATTGAAGCCTGGGCCAACACCACGGCGCTCAGTTCCGGATGAGAAGCCACTGCATGTTCCACGCGCCTCGCGATTGCGTCAGCAAAGGTGTCGCTGTCGCCGGCGGTGAACAAAGGCCAAAGGTCGGACAAATCCAGATGCTCGACCCGCGCCGGACGGCCCTCGGCGGCAAACGCCGCCTCCAGCAGCGCGGTCGAGGGCGCCTTGGTGCTCTCAAGGCAGCAGACCAGCAGGACCGGCCCACCGCTTCGCGCTGCGGCCTGCATCAGAGGAGCGTCGATGCGCAAGGCCCCTGCGCGCTCTGCCACACTGCCGATGGTTGTACAGGTGCAGAGCGCCACCGGCGCCTCGACCAGAGCGGCGGTGATCTCGGCCGCAAGATCGGCGTCGATCCCGTTTTGCGCGCGCGCCAGCCAATCGGGCCGCACCACATGGGTCAGTCGGGCCTCGGGCGCGATCCGTGCGGCCAGCGCATCGAAAGTGGCGCGATGCACCTCGGCGGTATGGAACAGGGTCAGGTCAGCCATATGGTCCTCTCCAAATGACAAAGGGCGCCCGATGGACGCCCTTTGCAACAGGTATCTTCGAGCGTCAGCCGTTTGCGGCGATCAGTTCCGCCTGGGCCACGATGACCTCGGCCTGCTTGATCGAGGCGATATCGACCAGACGGCCCTTGTAGACGGTGGCACCTTCGCCCTTGGCCTTGGCCGCTTCCATCGCGGCAAGGATTTCGCGCGCTTCGGTCACCGCCTCGTCCGAAGGGGTAAAGACCTGGTTGGCCAGCGCGATCTGCTTGGGATGGATGGCCCATTTGCCGACCATGCCCAGCGTCGCCGAACGCTTGGCCTGCGCGATATAGCCCTCGTCATCGCTGAAATCGCCAAACGGGCCGTCCACCGGCAGCACCCCATGAGTGCGGCAGGCGGCGACGATGGCGGCCTGGGCCCAATGCCAGGGGTCGGACCAGTGCTTGGCCCCTTCACGCAGCATGTAATAGTTCTCTTGCGTGCCACCGATGCCGGTGGTCTGCATGCCCATCGAGGCGGCGAAATCCGCCGCGCCCAGGCTCATCGCCTGCAAGCGGGGGCTGCTGGCCGCGATCTCTTCGACATGGGCAATGCCGGCGGCGGATTCGATGATCACCTCGAAACTGATCGGCTTGCTCCGACCCTTGGCGCGCTCGATTGCGGTGACCAGCGCGTCGACCGCATAGACATCCGCCGCGCAGCCGACCTTGGGGATCATGATCTGGTCCAGCCTGTCACCCGCCTGTTCCAGCACATCCACCACATCGCGATACCAATAGAGCGTATCCAGCCCGTTGATCCGCACCGACATGTATTTGTTGCCCCAGTCGATCGTATTCAGCGCCTCGATCACGTTCGCGCGCGCGCTGTCCTTGTCGCTGGGCGCCACCGAATCCTCGAGATCGAGGTTGATGACATCCGCTGCCGAGGCCGCCATTTTCACAAACAGCTTGGTGTTCGAGCCGGGCCCGAACAACTGGCAACGATTGGGGCGCGCAGGCGCGGCGGGCTGAATGCGGAAACTCATGGGCAGACCTTTCGCCAGGTAAGGAAATTGCGATTTTTCTTCGCCCCGAGGTATTAAATTGCGCGCGCCTACGCAAGCATCTTTATGCAGACGCAGCATCTCGTCGCTGCGGCTTTCGCGCTCGCAGCAAAGAAAGGTGATTAAAGAGTAATCGTTTTGAAAACTTCGAAGATTTTTGCGCCAGAGTCCAAATTCATGCAAAATTTGCCCAGCCTGAGGATTCAACGGTAAACACAACGCGAAACGCTCGTTTTTCAAGACCTTTAGTCTTGACCGGAATCAAAGGAGTGCACCGGGATGATCGAGACACCGTATCTGCTGTTTTTGGGCGATGCCCCCGACCAACTCGCGGCGAAGGTCGCCGTGGGGATCAAGGATTGGCGCCCGGAGAACGCCGTGGGCCAGTACCGCATGGACGGGTGCAAGGCCGATCTGGGACTGACCGACATGGATCTGGCCCAGGCGCGCGAGGCCGGTGCCAAGACACTGGTGATCGGCGTCGCCAACCGCGGCGGCGTGATCAGCCAGGACTGGAAGAAGGTTCTGGTGATGGCGCTGGAAGAAGGATTCGACCTCGCCTCTGGCCTGCACAACCTGCTGCGCGATGAACCCGACTTGGTGGCTGTGGCCGAGGCATGTGGCCGCAAGCTGCATGACGTGCGTATCCCCTCGGTCAAGTACCCGATCGCCAATGGTGTCAAACGCAAGGGCAAGCGATGCCTGGCCGTGGGCACCGACTGCTCGGTGGGCAAGATGTACACCGCGCTGGCCATGGATGCCGAGATGCGCGAGCGCGGCATGAAGTCGACCTTCCGCGCCACCGGTCAGACCGGCATCCTGATCACCGGCGACGGCGTTCCGCTGGATGCAGTCATTGCCGATTTCATGGCCGGCTCGGTGGAGTGGCTGACACCCGACAATGACGAGGACCACTGGGACCTGATCGAGGGCCAGGGCAGCCTGTTCCATGTCTCCTACTCCGGGGTGACGATGGCTCTGGTCCATGGCGGCCAGCCCGATGCGTTGATCCTGTGTCACGAACCGACCCGCGAACATATGCGCGGCTTGCCGGGGTACCAGTTGCCGACGCTGGAGGCCGTCCGCGACATGGCGCTGTCGCTGGCAAAAGTCGCGAATCCTGCGTGCCAGGTGGTCGGCGTTTCGATCAACACCCAGCACATGAGCGAAGAGGACGCCCGCGCCTATCTGGCCAGCGTCGAGGCCGAGATGGGCCTGCCCGCCACCGATCCGTTCCGCTTTGGCCCGGGTAAACTGGTGGATGCATTGGCGGCGATGTGATCTAACACCTCCGGCGGAGGCACGAGAGATTTTTCGACGAAAAATCTCGCCTCCGGCGGGAGTATTTGAGGCAAAGTGAAAGGAACGGGCGGCATGAAGATCGAGGTAGCACGCGACGTTTTCCGTTTGGCGCAGGTGTTCACGATCTCACGCGGCTCGCGGACCGAGGCCAAGGTTCTTACGGTGCGGGTCTCCGACGGTGTGCATCAGGGCTGGGGCGAATGCGTTCCCTACGCCCGCTACGATGAAACGCTCGAGTCGGTCGAGGCCGAGATCGCCGGCTTGCCGGACGAGATCACCCGAACTGCCCTGATGGACCTGCTGCCCGCGGGAGCCGCGCGCAACGCGGTCGATTGCGCCCTCTGGGATCTCGAGGCCAAGCGCGCCGGCAAACGGGTGTGGGAACTGGCTGGGCTGCCCGAGCCAAGGCCCGAGATCACGGCCTATACCCTTTCGCTCGACACCCCCGAGGCGATGCAGGCGCAGGCCGCGAAGAACGCGCATCGCCCCTTGCTCAAGATCAAGCTGGGGACTCCGGATGACATGCAGCGTCTTGAGGCGGTGCGCGCCGGGGCACCCGGCGCGAAAATCATTGTCGACGCAAACGAGGGTTGGTCTGCAGAGGTCTATGCCGACCTGGCGCCACATCTGGTGCGCCTGGGGGTGGCATTGGTCGAACAGCCCCTGCCCGCAGGTCAGGACGAAGCCCTGATCGGCATGGAGCGCCCGGTGGCTGTCTGTGCCGACGAAAGCTGTCATGACCGGAGCAGCCTTCCCAAGCTCAAGGGCAAGTATGACGTGGTCAACATCAAGCTCGACAAGACCGGCGGGCTGACCGAGGCGCTGGAACTGCGTCGCGCCGCGCTGGCCGAGGGCTATGACATCATGGTGGGCTGCATGGTTGGCTCGTCGCTCGCAATGGCACCGGCGACGCTGGTGGCGCAGGGCGCGCTGGTCACTGACCTCGACGGGCCCCTTCTGCTGGCCGAGGATCGCGAGACGCCGCTTCAATTCGATGCGGCTGGCGTGCATCCGCCCAGCGCCTCCCTCTGGGGCTGAGCGTCGGAGGCGGCGGGCGATGACTGCGTGGGTCTTCTTGACGGGCGCGTGCCTTCTCGGTCTGACTGCCCTGATGCTCTGGCGCTGGCGCGACCTGCGCGCCGACGTGGCAGAGGCGCGGCGCCTTGCCAGATTTCAGCCTGTCGAGCCGGATCGTTTCGACCCTCGGATGGTGACTGATCTTCCCGACCCAGCACGCCGATTTTTCCTCTGGGCCATCACGCCGGGCACCAAGCTGTTCACTGTCGCCGCGTTGGAGATGCAGGGCAAGTTCGGCATGGGAGACAAGGAACACCCGGGCTACATGCCGATGAGGGCCCGGCAGACCCTTGCCAGCCCGCATGGCTTTATCTGGTCAATGCGGGCCGGGCGGGGATTGCGTAAGCTGTCAGGGTCGGATTCTGGCAGTTGGACCCGGTTCTGGCTGTCCGGGCTGGTGCCGGTCGCCCGCTATGGGGGGACATCCGACCATCGCCGCTCGGCCTTTGGCCGCTATGCTGCCGAGGCGGTTATGTGGACTCCGGCGGCGGTCCTGCCGCGTCCAGGCGTTACCTGGGACTCTGTCGACGCGCAGACAGCGCGGGTGACAATCACCCGGGACGGCCTGGAACAGGCGGTCGAGTTGACGGTGGACGCTTCGGGCGCGCCGGTCCGGATCGCCTTTTCCCGCTGGAGCAATGCCAACCCGGAAAAGGCATGGAGGCTGCAGCCGTTCGGCGCCGTGTTATCCGATGGCCGTGTGTTCTCTGGGTTCCGCGTGCCGACCCATGTCGAGGCGGGCAACCATTTCGGAACCGAAGCCTATTTTCCGTTTTTCGTCGCCGATGTCACCGACCTGCGCTTTCCGCAGTTGGACCGGACTTGACGCAGACCCCTAATCGCCGCAAGACGCGGCATGAGCGAGAGGAATATCCCATGACCCGCACCGTTTACGTAAATGGCGAATACCTGCCCGAAACCGAAGCCAAGGTTTCCATCTTCGATCGTGGCTTCCTGATGGCGGATGCGGTTTACGAGGTGACAAGCGTTCTGGATGGCAAGCTGATCGATTTCGAAGGCCACGCGGTACGACTCAAGCGGTCGCTGGACGAGCTGGACATGGCCGAACCCTGTAGCAAAGACGAGCTGTTGGAGATCCACCGCAAGCTGGTCGACGTGAACGGGATTGAAGAGGGGCTGGTCTATCTTCAGGTTACACGCGGGTCGGACGGTGACCGCGATTTCATCTTCCCCTCGCCTGACACGCCGCCCTCGCTGGTTCTGTTCACCCAGTCCAAGCCCGGTCTGGCTGACAGCCCCGAATCGAAACGCGGCGCCAAGATCATCTCGATCGAGGATATCCGCTGGGGCCGCCGCGATATCAAGACGGTGCAACTGCTCTATCCCTCGATGGGGAAGATGATGGCCAAGAAGGCCGGCTGCGACGATGCCTGGATGGTCGAGGACGGGTATGTGACCGAGGGTACTTCGAACAATGCCTATTTCATCAAGAACGGCAAGATCGTGACCCGGCCGCTGTCCAATGACATTCTGCACGGCATCACCCGCAAGGCGGTGCTGCGACTGGCGCAAGAGGCACAGATGGAGATCGAGGAACGGCTTTTTACCATCGACGAGGCAAAGACCGCGGACGAGGCTTTTACCACCTCGGCCAGCGCCTTCGTGATGCCGGTGGTCGAGATCGATGGCGCCACATTGGGTGACGGAACGCCCGGACCGATCGCCCGCCGTCTGCGCGAGATCTACATTGATGAAGCACGTAAGACCGCGATCTGAAAGGGTTCCGGCCTGAAGCCTGCCAAAGCCACCCTGTCGGGTGGCTTTTTGCGTGTTCCGGGGTGACCACCCACCCGGAACACCGCTTCACCACTTGCGGTTCTGCGACCGCTGGGCAAGGCTGATCGGACAGCCGTTCGTCGCGAAGACGAAGGCACCCGGGAAAGGGCCGAAATGAGCGAGTTCCAACCACGTTTTGGCGGATTTGAACAAAAGGTGCGCGACAGTTTCGCGCGTCAACCGGTGATGGCGACACTGGGCGCCCGCATCGACGCTCTGTCTGCGGGCCGGATCGAGTTGAGCATGCCCTATGATCCGGCTTTTGCCCAACAGCACGGATTTCTGCACGCGGGCATCGTTTCGACGGTGCTGGACAGCGCCTGCGGCTATGCGGCATTTTCCCTGATGGAGAAAGAAGCGGCCGTTCTGACGGTGGAGTTCAAGGCCAACTTTCTGAATCCGGCCCAGGGCCAAAGGTTTGCGTTCCGGGCCGAGGTGGTAAAACCCGGCCGCACCCTGACCGTTGCCACGGCCACCGCCTATGCGAAGCAGGATGGTCAGGAGCGGGCGATTGCCACCATGACCGCAACCCTGATGGCCTTGGTCGGACGCAGCGGCGTCACCGGATGACGCGCGCGGTTCAGTCCCGGTCGGTCACATTTTCCTTGAACGCCACCTCGAAAGCGGCCTGTTTCTCGGCACTCGCCTCGGCCTGATACTTGGCTTTCCATTCGGCCATCGTCATACCGTAATAGATCTCGCGAGCCTCGTCCTTGCCCATCTCGATACCCTTTTCGTTGGCCGCCTCCTGGTACCAGCGCGCCAGACAGTTGCGGCAGAACCCGGCCATATTCATCAGGTCGATATTCTGCACATCGGTGCGGTCCTGCATCAGGTGTTTTTGCAGACGGCGAAAGGCGGCGGCCTGGATTTCGATTTCGGTTTGCTTGTCCATGTCGTGGCTCCAGAGGTTGAGGGCGACGGCGCGCGTTTCAATGTCTCGACAAATCTGAGGGTAGCGCCGTTTTCCGTCTCGGAAAACGGCCCGGAAAACGTATCGTTTTCCGGCCCCCGCACAAGGTCAGAGACCACTATCGACCAACGCACCCTGCAAGATCGGCACCAATCGTTCGGCCCAGGCGTGTTGCCCGGCATGATCTCCAATCAGGTCGTTACGCAGCTCGATCAGAGCGTTTGGCCGATCAAAAGCGGTACAGTGGGTGTCTATGGCATCACCCGGCAGCACACCGGTATAGGGCTGGTTCACACCGATGCAGAGGTCCCGTTCCGCTTGCAGGCGCGCAATCAGGGGATCGGAGAAACGCTGATCCGCTGTATGCAGCACACCCACATGCCAGGGCCGCGGCTCGCGGCCGCGCAGTTGACGGGTAAACGAATGCATCGAAACCAGCACCATTCCGGGCCGTGATGCCAACTGTGCCAGCGCGTTGTGATAGGGCCGGTAGCACATGTTCAGCCGGCGTTCGCGCTCTGCCGCGTCGGCGTGGCGGTTGCCGGGAATGATCGAACCGTCATAGAGCTTCATCAGCAACGTCGGATCGTCCTCGCCCCGATTGGGGTCGATCACCAGCCGCGAGAAGTTGGCAGCGATCACAGGTGCCTCAAGCATCTCGCCCAGCAGGCGCGACACCTCGTATGCGCCGACATCATAGGCGATATGGCGCTCCATGTCCTCGCGCGCCAAACCCAGGTCTCCGCCGCAGATATCAGGCGGTACCGTATTGGTCGCATGGTCGCAGGTGATCAGCCAGCGTGAACGCCGATCCTCGCCGTGGATAAAAAACGGGGTGTATGTCATGGGCCTGTCATCTAGTTTGCCGCAGGTGTAGGACAGTTGCCGACAAAAGGGAATTGCGCCATAACGAGCGCGATGGATGTTTGCGGTAACAATGCTTGAGCAAGGGAGCGGTCGGTCATGCGTCGCCTGAGAAAAGTGAAAATCGTGGCAACGCTGGGACCGGCGTCGGAAACCTATGAGACGATCCGTGCCTTGCACGAGGCCGGGGCCGACGTGTTCCGCCTGAACATGAGCCACGGCACCCATGACGAGATCCGCTCCAAGCACCAGATCATCCGGCAGGTAGAGAAGGATCTGGACAGTCCGATCGCCATTCTGGCCGATCTTCAGGGCCCCAAATTGCGGGTAGGAACCTTTGCCAACGACGCCGAGGACCTGTCTGAGGGCGCGGCGTTCCGGCTTGATCTGGACCCGACGCCGGGCGATGCCAAGCGTGTCTGCCTGCCGCACCCCGAGATTTTCCAGGCGCTGGAACCTGGCGCGCATCTGCTGGTCAACGATGGCAAGATCCGGCTGAAGGTAACCGATTGCGGCCCCGACTTCGCCGATTGCACCGTAATCACCGGCGGCACCATCTCGAACCGAAAGGGGGTCAACGTGCCCGACGTCGTGCTGCCCCTGGCGGCGCTGTCGGAGAAGGATCGCGGCGACCTTGAGTTTGCCTGCCAGCTGGGCGTTGACTGGCTGGCGCTCAGCTTTGTCCAGCGCGCACGTGATGTTTTCGAGGCGCGCAGCCTGGCCGACGGCCGCGCCGCGATCCTGTCCAAGATCGAGAAACCTGCCGCGGTCGAGGAATTCGATGCCATCCTTGATGCTTCGGACGGGATCATGGTGGCGCGCGGCGATCTGGGGGTGGAACTGCCGGTCGCGGCGGTACCGCCCATCCAGAAACGGTTGGTGCGCCGCTGCCGCGCCGCCGCAAAGCCGGTGATCGTGGCCACCCAGATGCTGGAAAGCATGATCGAAAGCCCGATGCCCACCCGGGCCGAGGTGTCGGACGTGGCCACCGCCATTTACGAGGGCACCGACGCCATCATGCTCAGCGCCGAGTCCGCGGCCGGTCAGTATCCGATCGAGGCGGTGCAGACCATGGACAAGGTCGCCATCGAGGTCGAGGCAGACCCCACCTATAGCCAGATCATCGCCGCCTCACGCACCGCCAAGGGCAGCACAATCGCCGACGGGATCGTCGCCGCCGCGCGCGAAATCGCGGAAAAAACCGATATCAAGGCGATCTGCTGTTTCACCCAGTCCGGCACCACCGCCCTGCTCACCGCGCGCGAACGCCCGGGGGTGCCGATCATCGCCATGACTTCGTTGTTGGCAACTGCACGGCGGCTTTGCCTCAGTTGGGGCTGTCACTGTGTGATTACCCCGGAACTGGAACGGTTCAAGGGCGCCGTCGTGAATGCCGCGCGCGCCGCGCGCGCAGGTGGTTTCGCCATGGAGACCGATCAAATCGTGGTGACCGCCGGCGTGCCCTTCAACGTACCGGGCACCACCAATATCCTTCGGGTCGCCCCCTGTGACGAACGTTTGATCTATAACACCGACCCGGGCTAAGCTTCGACCGCAAGGAGGAGGGCCCGACATGGACGCCGATCTGATCCTGGTGATAAGCATGGTCGTGGCCGCATTGTCGATTCCGGCCATGGTTTCGGCCTATAGCGAGGCCCGCCGCCCGATCGCCGCCTTTGTCACCCTGATCATTGCCGGGGGCATGGCGGTCCATGCCGTTCGGACCAAACCGGGCGGCTATTCCCTGGCCGAGATCCCAGAGGTGTTCTTTTCGGTTCTGGCCCGTTTCATCCCTTGAAACCCCGGAAAAACCGCTTGCCTCGGACGCGCTTTCTGCGTAAACGGCGCCTCTATTCGCGCGACCGGCCGGTGTGGCATGCCGAGTCGCGCGCAAACCGAACCCAAAAAGGAGACGGAAATGCCCAAGATGAAGACCAAGTCGAGCGCCAAGAAGCGCTTCAAGGTGACCGCAACGGGTAAGGTCAAGGCAGGTCAGGCCGGCAAGCGCCACGGCATGATCAAGCGCACGACCAAGTTCATCCGCGACGCCCGTGGCACCACCACCCTGTCCGCCCCCGACGCCAAGATCGTCAAGGGCTACATGCCCTACGACCGCTAAGAGGAGATTTGAGAGATGTCCCGCGTTAAAGGTGGAACCGTAACCCACGCCCGTCACAAGAAAGTCCTCAAGGCTGCCAAAGGTTACTATGGCCGCCGCAAGAGCTCGTTCAAGGTGGCGACCCAGGCCGTAGACAAGGCCAACCAGTATGCAACCCGTGACCGCAAGGCCCGCAAGCGGAACTTCCGCGCGCTGTGGATCCAGCGGATCAACGCTGCCGTGCGCAGCCACGACGAGGCGCTGACCTATTCGCGCTTCATCAACGGCCTGAACCTGGCCGGCATCGAAGTGGACCGCAAGGTCCTGGCCGACCTGGCCGTGCACGAGCCCGAAGCCTTCGGTGCCATCGTCGCCAAGGCACAGGCCGCGCTGGCCGCCTGATATCTCGCGTAAGACGAGAGACAGTGATGGAAAGGCCGCCCCTCGGGGCGGTCTTTTCGTTCTATGGAACAGACCAACACGGGCCTGCGGCATCGTCCCCTTCAATCGGCCGCCCTGATTTGGAAGCTGGACCACAAACCTCGTTGTTCCGGCAATTAATCTGTCGCCAGGATAGCTCCGGCCGCAGCCCGCCCCGACAGTATGGCGCCATGTGCCGTGCCGAAATAGCGAGCAGAGGTCGCTTCGCCCGCAAACCAGATTTTTTCATCCCAGTCCGATCCTGCCAGTTCCGTGCGCGTGGACGGCCCGGTGCCGACGGCGTTGTAGCTGTAGCTGCCTAACGCGTGCCCGTCCTGCCCCCACCTTGTGATCTGGGCTGCGAGTGGCGCCGGAAAACCCGAACCGAACATCGAACGGAGCGCCTCCTGAGCGGCCGCGACGGTTGCGCGGTCGCTCAGGCTTTCCACTTCGGTCGCCGCATCGGCAGCATTGAAACCCAACAGGACAGGTGCCCTCAGTGTCCGGGCAAGCGATACCCATTCGCCCCAAAGGCCGGGCGTGGGGCCAAGCCAACCGATCCAGTCGACATCGTCTGGCCAATGGATGCCATCGAAACGCAGCCAGCATTTGTTCAAAAGACCCATCCGCAGGCTGCGGGACGCGGCAACGCGATCCTGAGCCAGTGGTTCGGAAAACCGGATACGTCCGGATTGCAGAACGCCCAGCGGCAACGTGCAAACGATCACATCGGCGTCGATCCGGCTTCCATCCGCAAGGCGCACGTGTCCCGGAGCGATCCCGGTCACCTCGGTGGAAAGTCGAATATCGAGACCCCGCGCCAGATACGCAGCGATCTGGTCGAACCCGCTCGGAAACAGCGCATCCTGCCCCCCGAATTCGGCATCCTCTTGGCCATACCAGGCTGAAAGCTGTCTGGCGGGGGCGCCATATTCCTGCTCAAGCGTGCTATTGACAAGGTAGAGTACAAGCCTGCGCAACGCTGCATCCGCGTCCCGCCAGCCGGAGGAAACCTCCAGCGCGTCCAGGACAGACATGTCACGCGACTTCCGATCAGCCTCCGCCAGCGCCCCGCGCAGAATGTGCTCGGCGCCACGGAAGTCCGGGTCGATGTCGCGCCCGTTTGCATCCTTCAGGATGGCGGCATCGTAGCGGGTGGCCACGACCCGTGCCCCCGCCTCGCGCGCAAGGGCGGTCAGAGGATTGCCACGCTGGCCGTGAATCCAGCTTGCCCCAAGGTCCATCGGCAAATCCGGCCAGATGCGGGAGGTGTGAATACGACCGCCGATGCGCGATCGCGCCTCGATAACAGTGACGTTCCGCCCGGCATTGCGCAGGACGCGGGCCGCCGACAAGCCCGCCAGCCCGGCGCCGACAACCAGAATTCTGCCCCGCGGTTGGCCAAGCACACCCCGTGCCCCAAGGCCGAGCGCCCCCAATCCTCCGATGGCTGCGAGAACCTGACGTCTGGTCGATGCGGTCGTCATGGAGAGGCTGCCCATTTGTCACATTCGCAGGCACGGGCGGATCCGGCCTTCGGTCGATGCTAGCATCACTTGGGACGCGTGTCTTTGCTCCCCTCCAACTCTTGGTCTGCGCAGTCGCTCACCACATCCGCGACTTGGCGTATTCGGCATAGCCCGCGTCATAGTCCTCGGCGGCGAACCCGTCGTCCTGTTCACGCAGGAACTGTCCCGCCGTGGGGACCAGCCCGCTTTCGTCGCCCCGCGTCCAAAGGCCCGAGCGCATCAGCGCCTTGGCGCATTGGAAATACATCTCGCCCACCTGGATCACGATGACCGTTGCGGGCTGGCGCCCCTTGCGCTCGAAACTGGCGCGGGCCTGAGCGTCAGGGGTCAGAAAGGCGGTGCCGTTCACCCGCACCACATTCTGACAGCCGGGCACCATGAACATCAGGCTCACCCGGTTGTCGCGGACGATGTTGCGCAGGGAATCGATCCGGTTGTTGCCGCGCCAGTCTGGCAGCCAAAGAGTGCTGTCATCGACGATGCGTACCATCGGGCCATCATCGCCGCGCGGGCTGGCATCGGTGCCCTCGGGGCCGACCGTCGATAGCACGCAGAACCGTGCTGTCTCGATCCATTGACGGTAAAGCGGGCTCAGCCTTGTACGCACCTTGGTCAGCGAAGCGGGCACCGCCGCGTCGTAAAGGGTTTCAAGCTCGGTCATGTCGGTGATGGGGCGCATCGGCAGCTCCTTTCCAGATTGCCCCTGTCCTAGCTTGTCCTTTTTGAGAAATGTGGCCAAAGATTTTGCAAATGGGCCAATTTGACGATCAGTTCCAATTGCCGGGCTCCTCGGCGGATCGCGTGCAGTCCCTTCCACATGATGTGGTCGGCTATGCGCGCGACTATCGCGACGGCTATGTCTCGGTCCGGCATCGGCATCCCCGGCATCAGCTGATCTATGCGGTCTCGGGCCTGATGATGGCCGAGACGGAGGCCATGTCCTATGCCATCCCGCCCGGATATGGGTTGATCGTCCCGGCAGAGCAGCCGCACGAAATTCGCATGATCGGCGCTGTGCGCCTGCAATCGCTCTATGTCCGCGCAGGCCTGCCCGGTGCGGATGCGCTGGCCCGATGCCGGTTGGTCACGGTGTCGCCGCTGTTGGCGCAAATGATCGCGGCACTCTGCGAGATGGACAATCCCTGGCCGATGCCGCCCCGCGCCCTGCATCTGAGCCAGCTTATCCTGATCGAACTGCTGGCCGCCCCGGTCTCGCCCCTGGCACTGCCATACCCCGTCGATCCGCGTTTGCGCCGGGTCTGCGACGCGCTGATCGCCACACCCGCCAGCCCGCGCGACCTGGACGGCTGGGCCGCCGAGGCGGGGATGAGCCGCCGCACCTTCAGCCGACATTTCCAGATGGAAACCGGCGTGAGTTTCGGTAAATGGGCGCAACGGCTGCACTGTCAGGCGGCGCTGCGGGGCCTGGCCGAGGGCAGGCCCGCCTCCCGGGTCGCCCGCGATCTGGGCTATGCCAATGCCTATACCATGGCGGCGATGATGAGGCGCATGACCTGAGACAGGCGCGGCATCCGTGAAACAGCCGGGTCAAACCACCCAGCCCGTCTTGCAATCGCGCCCATTGGCCGATAGCAGGTTCTGGACCAAATTCAGGGGACCGTCATGGACGATCTTAAAGCCAAATATCTGGGCCAGATCGCAGAGGCCGCCGACGAGGCCGCGATCGAGGCGATCCGCCTTGCCGCCGTGGGCAAGAAGGGCGAGATCGCCCTGATGATGCGCGAACTGGGCAAGATGACGCCCGAGGAACGCCAGACCGCAGGCCCGGCGCTGAACGCGCTCAAGGACGAGATCAACTCTGCGCTGGCCGCCAAGAAGGCGGCGCTGGCCGATGCCGCGCTTGACGAGCGTCTGCGCAGCGAATGGCTGGACGTGACCCTGCCCGCGCGCAACCGCCGCCAGGGCACGCTGCATCCGATCAGCCAGGCCCGCGAGGAACTGACCGCGATCTTTGCCGAAATGGGCTTCTCGGTTGCCGAAGGGCCGCGCATAGACACCGACTGGTACAATTTCGACGCGCTCAACATCCCCGGCCACCACCCCGCGCGGGCCGAGATGGACACGTTCTACATGCACCGCGCCGAGGGCGACAATCGCCCGCCGCATGTGCTGCGCACCCATACCTCGCCGGTGCAGATCCGCTCGATGGAAAAAATCGGCGCGCCCCTGCGCGTGATCTGTCCGGGCGGCGTCTATCGCGCCGATTACGACCAGACCCATACGCCGATGTTCCACCAGGTCGAAGGCCTGGCGCTGGACCGCGGTATCTCGATGGCGAACCTGAAATGGACACTCGAGGAATTCGTAAAGGCGTTCTTCGAGGTGGACGATGTCGAACTGCGCTTCCGCGCCTCGCATTTCCCCTTCACCGAACCCTCGGCCGAAGTCGATATCCGCTGTTCCTGGGAAGGTGGTCAGCTGAAGATCGGCGAGGGTGACGACTGGCTGGAGATTCTGGGTTCCGGCATGGTGCACCCCAAGGTGATCGCCGCCGGCGGCATCGACCCGGATGTGTATCAGGGCTTTGCCTTCGGCATCGGTATCGACCGCCTGGCGATGCTGAAATACGGCATCCCCGATTTGCGCGCCTTCTTCGATTCAGACCTGCGCTGGCTAAGGCATTATGGGTTTGCCGCGCTGGACATGCCGAACCTGCATGGTGGGTTGAGTAGGTGATCCTGCGACTGCGCGGAATCAAGGCCGCAGGCCGCCGCGCAATCGCCAGACCGCCCGCAAGGGCTGGCGATATGCAGCCGCCAGCGCGCCCTTCGGCGGTTATCCGGACTTGGCTGGTATAAACTGCCCCGCTCAACCGTTGGTTCGCCATCCCGCGGTCTGGCGTTTGCGCAGTTTTCACCCCTTCAGATAGTCCTTGTAGGGCCGTGCCTTGCGGCCGCGATACTTCACGGTCAGCTCCAGCGGCGTCTCGTTCTCGTCATAGATGCCCAGCACGATCCCGCGTTTGCGGGATTTGGTGCGCATGGCGATCAGCTGTTCCTCGCTGCGAGTGGTGCGTTGCGACTGGCGGCGGGTCCATCGGAACAGTTTGTCATACATCCCGGCTATCACATCGGCATGGGCCGGGTCGCCGCCCAGATCGACCAGTTCCTGCGGGTCGTTCTTCAGATCGAACAGCATCGGGCGCGGGTCGGCCTCGAAATGGATCAGTTTCCAGTTCTTGTCCGCCACCATGAACATCACCGCCTGTCGCACCGAGATGTCGTTCAGATGCGCAATCGGCGAAGCCGAGAAATCGTACTCGCAGATCACGTGATCGCGCAGCGTATGGTCGCGCGCGCCATGCAGGATCGGGATCAGGCTTTCCCCTTCGAGGATATGCATCGCCGGTTTACCGCCCGCCGCCTCGACGAATGTCGGCGCCAGGTCGATGCTTTCGACCAGCGCGTCACAGACGCTGCCCCGGGTCGCGTCGGCCTCGGGGCGCGGGTCATAGACGATCAGCGGAACCCGGGTCGCGGCATCGTGGAAGAAGGTCTTTTCCCCCATCCAGTGATCGCCCAGGAAATCGCCATGATCCGAGGTCAGGACAATCATCGTGTCCTGCATGCGCCCGGTCTCCTCGAGCCATTTGAACAGCCGCCCCATCTGGTCGTCGGCCTGTTTGATCAGCCCCATATAGGCGGGGATCACCGCATCGCGCACCTCTTGCCGGGAAAACGCCTCGCCCACCTTGGTCTCCATGAAGGCCTTGAACAGCGGATGGGCGTTTTGCCGTTCGCTGTCGCTGCGCACCACGTCCTGCACATGTTCGGGGCCATACATGCTGGCATAGGGTTCGGGCACGATATAGGGCCAATGCGGCTTGATATAGCTCAGGTGACAGCACCAGGGGCCGGTCTGCTGTTCGATGAACTCCATCGCGCGGGTGGTCAGATAGGGGGTCTCGCTGTCCTCTTCGGCGATATTGGCGGGGCGGGTCGCGTTCTTGAGGAACCAGCCCGATTGCACATTGCCCTCGTCGTCCAGCCCGGAATTGGCAAAGTCGTGCCAGGGGTTGTCGCTCTCATAGCCCTTGGCGCGCAGGTACTTGTTGTATTCCTTGGCGCCATCGGGATCGTAATACCCGTCCGGCCCCTCGGGCAGCATGCCATCGTCGCGTTCGAACACGTCGAAACCGCATTCCGCCACTCGCGCCCCGATCAGCGAATCCGGCTCAAGCCCCAGCCGCGCCATGCCCTCCTCGTCCGCGCGCATATGTGTCTTGCCCACCAGCCAGCAGCCCATGCCGGTGGCCCGCAGGTGGTCACCCATGGTCATCTCGCCCACCTTGAGCGGAATGCCGTTCCAGCTGGCTCCGTGTGAGTGCACATAGCGCCCGGTATAGGTGCTCATCCGGGACGAGCCACAGATCGGAGATTGGATATAGGCGCGGTCGAAGCGCACCCCTTGCGCCGCCAGACGGTCGATATGGGGTGTGTTCAGGGTCTCGTGGCCATAACAGCTCAGGTAATCCCAGCGCAACTGGTCGAACATGATGAACAGGATATTCACGGTGTGTCACGCCTCTGCCGTCTAAATTGGTCATCCGTCCAGCCCGGATTCGAATTCCGACAGTGTAGCCACGCTACCTTGGAACGAAAAGCGACTGTTTTCGTGGGATTTTTGCGCCTTAATCTTGTCCACCAATCCCTTCGCAGCCTGGCTTAGGATAGGCGACTGGATATCCGCTTCGTGCCGAGACCGTGTGACAACTGCCTCAAACTGTGTCGTCATGCTCGGTTCCGCGAAACTGTATCAACAGCGCGGAAGTGCACGAGAGAGAGCAACAACAGATCCCGTTTGGCTGCGCAAGGCCTGCGCGCGCCGATTGGCCGAGGCTGGGGCCACCGCGCACGAGATCGTCACGGTCACATGCCACAAAACACTGGCCCTCGTGCAGCGCCACACCAGGGCCGCTGGCCGCGAAGGTATGGCCGATTCCGCGATTGAAAAACTGATCGCCCGCCCGAATGGCGAGCGCGACTTGCCGAACCTTCCCAAGAGGTTTGTCTAATCCGACACCAACCCCAAGCAGGGAAAGGATAATTTATGAGAAGTGGTGAGCCGTGCAGGATTCGAACCTGCGACCCACTGATTAAAAGTCAGTTGCTCTACCAACTGAGCTAACGGCCCACTCTCTGTCCAGTCTTTCGACCCGTGGCGCTCTCTAAGCCAATTCACCGATCAGGTTCAAGGGCTTATTTGCACCTCGTGTCGCTTTCGTTTCCGGCGTGTCCAGCGACCCGATAGGCGGCCTAATTAGGCAGGTGGCAGAGGGGGGTCAACCCCCTTTTTTGCCTAATCCACGCAGCAGGCTGGAATAAGTTCCTTGGCAGCGTTATATGCCCGCCATGACACAGCAGACCACCGGTATGACCTTCATGAAGATGCACGGGCTGGGCAACGATTTCGTCGTTGTCGATGCGCGGGCGCATCCGGTCGACGTCACAGTTGCATTGGCCCGGGGTATCGCGCATCGCCATCTCGGAGTGGGATTCGACCAGTTGGCGCTGATCGAGCAGGGAAAGGGCGACGCGCATCTCGTGTTTCTGAACGCCGACGGTTCGACCTCGGCCGCCTGCGGCAATGCCACCCGCTGTATTGCGCGCTACCTGATGGACGAGACCGGTAAGACCGACCTGCACCTGACCACCGACCGTGGCGACCTATATGCGCGCGACGCGGGCAACGGGCTGACGTCGGTCAACATGGGCGCGCCGCAACTTTTGTGGCACGAGATCCCGCTGGCCGAAGAGATGGACACGCTGGAACTGCCCATCGAGGGCAGCCCGACTGCCACCGGCATGGGCAACCCGCATTGCACCTTCTTCGTGGCCGATGCCGAAGCGATCCCCTTGGCCGAGTTCGGCGCGCGCTACGAGCATCATCCGCTCTACCCGCAGCGCACCAATGTGCAGGTGGCGCAAGTTACCGGCCCCGACCGTATCCGCATGCGGGTGTGGGAGCGCGGCGTCGGCATCACCCTGGCCTCCGGCTCCTCCTCCTGCGCCACTACCGTGGCGGCCGCGCGCAGGGGCCTGACGGGCCGCAAGGTGCAGATCGATCTTGACGGCGGCACGCTCTGGATCGACTGGCGCGAAGATGGCGTCTGGATGACCGGTCCCACCATGCATGTCTTCAGCGCTACGCTGACGCCTGAATTCCTGGCCAGCCTGAGATGAGCGCGCCCAAGTTCACCACGCTGGGTTGTCGTCTCAACGCCTATGAGACCGAGGCGATGAAGGAACTATCCGCCCAGGCCGGGCTGGATAATGCCGTCATCGTCAACACCTGCGCCGTCACTGCCGAGGCGGTGCGTAAGGCCCGTCAGGAGATCCGCCGCCTGCGCCGCGAGAACCCCACCGCGCGCCTGATCGTCACCGGCTGCGCCGCCCAGACCGAACCCGAGACATTCACCGCCATGGCAGAGGTCGACGCGGTGATCGGCAATACCGAAAAGATGCGGCCCGAGACCTGGAAGAGCATGGCCGCCGATTTCATCGGCGACACCGAAGCGGTGCAGGTCGATGACATCATGAGCGTGACCGAAACTGCCGGCCACCTGATCGACGGCTTCGGCACTCGCAGCCGCGCCTATGTTCAGGTGCAGAACGGCTGCGATCACCGCTGTACCTTCTGCATCATCCCTTATGGCCGCGGGAACTCGCGCAGCGTTCCGACGGGCGTCGTAGTGGACCAGATCAAGCGGCTGGTGGATCGTGGCTATAACGAGGTGGTGCTGACCGGGGTCGATCTCACCTCCTGGGGCGCCGACCTGCCCGCAGAGCCCAAACTGGGCGATCTGGTGATGCGCATCCTGCGGCTGGTGCCCGACCTGCCGCGCCTCAGGATCAGCTCCATCGATTCGATCGAGGTGGACGAGAACCTGATGCAGGCCATCGCCACCGAACCGCGGCTTATGCCGCATCTGCATCTCAGCCTGCAACATGGCGACGACCTGATCCTGAAACGGATGAAACGCCGCCACCTGCGCGACGACGCCATCCGCTTTGCCGAAGAGGCCCGCCGCCTGCGCCCCGATATGACCTTCGGCGCCGACATCATTGCCGGGTTCCCGACCGAGTCAGAGGCGCATTTCGAGAACTCGCTGAAGCTGGTCGATGACTGCCACCTGACCTGGTTGCACGTCTTCCCCTATTCCCGGCGCGAGGGCACGCCTGCGGCCAGGATCCCCAGCCAGGTGAACGGCAAGACCATCAAGGACCGCGCAGCCCGCCTGCGCGACGCAGGCGATAGGCGTGTGGCGCTGCACCTTGCCGAACAGGTCGGCCGCAGCCACCGCATCCTGATGGAAAGCCCCCATATGGGCCGCACCGAGCAATTCACCGAGGTCAACTTCAAGACCCCGCAACCCGAAGGCCAGATCGTCACCGCCACGATAACCGGCACCTCGGGCAACGCGCTGACAGCGTGACAGCGCCCTCGCGCTTCTTTCTGGTTGGAAATACTCCGGGGTGAATTGCCCGCAGGGCAAGAGGGGCAGCGCCCCTCCCCTAATCTGGATCAGCCAGCAGCTCTTCCATGAACAGGCTCAGGAACTGGGTCCGCCCATCAACCCCCGCCTTGGCATAGATCGCCGCCGATTGCGCCCGCACCGTCCCCGCCGCCCGACCCCGGAGCGTGGCGATACTGTCATTGTCCAGCCCCTTGAGGATCATGAGTGCCACATCGCGCTCCGCGGGTGTCAGACCCCAGTCGGCAAAGAAACCTTCGATCACTTCGGCCATCTCACCGCGTGCTGCACGCAGACCCGTGGTGACCCGCTCCATCCTCAAGAGCAATTGGCGCAACTCGTACATCAGTACACCCAGCCCGATACACAGAACCAGCGCTACACCTCCTTCCAGCCACAGATGCGTGGGGCCGTCGTTGTCCCCCGCCCTCAGGTCGGCCAGAACGTCGCCAATGAAAAACAGGGCACAGAGGGCCTGCAATACGATCATCCAGGCCAGGATTGCAGCCCGGCGCTCATCCGCGTCGCCGGGCCGCATCAGGGGACGGAGCCATGCGGTCATCCGTCCAGCCGTTCCGCTTGTATCCGCTTGCGTCCTGTCACCATGGCGCGTGCTAGCGGCACGCCGGTGCGCCATTGGTCGAACAGCACACCGCCCACATGCAGTGCCACCGAGAACATCAGCCAGCCAAAGGCCGCCTCGTGCACCTCCTCGACCCAGTCGACGCCAAAGAACGTGACCGTGCCCATCATGAGGCCCGTGGCGCTCAGCGCCAGCAATGTCAGCCACAGGTTATAGACCATCAGTGCCCCCAGGGGATTATGCGACAGGTGAATCCTACGCTCTCCCCGCAGCATCGCCCATAGGTGCCCCAGAGCGGCAGCGGGGTTGGGCGGGAAGGCGGTGAAGCGCGCCGGTTTCGGCCCAACGATACACCACAAGAGCCGCAGCACAACCAGCGCCAGCACGCCATAGCCGACCTGCTCGTGCAGCGCACCATCGGGATCGGTCAGCGCACTGTTGACCAGCACGCCCAGCGCCACACCCCAATGCGTCAGCCGCACCAGCGGATCCCAGACGCGGATCTCGCGGGCGTTTTCACGCCCGCCAGGTGTCCCGACCATCCGTCGTCACTCCATCTCGATCTTGCTGACCTTGCCGGTCTTGGGATCGACATAGACCTCGGCCATCTTGCTGTCCTTGACCACATAGGCCTCGATCTTACCGTCCTCGTCCTCGATCTTGCGAACGTCGTAGCCCAGGTCTTTCAGGCTGGCGCGGATCTCGTCCGGGGTGCTGCCCAACTGGGTGTCGGTGGTCAGATCAAAGGCCAGAACCGGGCTGGCGGCCAGAGCAAGCGCGGCAATCAGAGCAAGGGGTTTCATGGGACATCTCCTGATTTTGAGACAGGCGGACCATCCGCCGTCTGTCCCGAAACTGGCCTTGCCCCGGCATTCTCGCCATCGAACAGGGGCTTATTTTGCTGAAATAAGCCCCTGCTGATGGGTCTGAACGCTCGCAGTGATGGCAATCACGTCCAAAGAAAGCCAAAAAGCCCCCGCACCGGGGTGCGGGGGCTCTCGAAACCAAAGTGCAAAAGCTGCTTAGTGCTTCTTGCCCTTGTGCGGCGCCCACAGACGCTTGTTGGTCAGGTACAGCATGCTGGCCAGGATGGTCAGAAAGATCACGCCCACCAGACCGGCCTGCTTGCGGGCCATCATCTTGGGTTCGGCCGCCCACATCAGGAAGGCCGACACGTCAGCCGACATGTGGTGCAGGTCGTTGGCATGGCCATCGGCAAATTCCACCTGCTCGTCGCTCAGCGGCGGCGCCATCGATATCCAGCCACCCGGAAAGGCGGTGTTCTCATACAGGATCGAACCCGCTTCTTCCTTTTCCTCACCGGTGTAACCGGTCAGCAGCGAGGCGATGTATTCCGCGCCGCCGATCCCCTTGAACAGCTGGTTGATGCCCAGACCGTAGGGTCCGTGGAAGCCCGCGCGTGCCTTGGCCATCATGCTGAGGTCAGGGGCGCCAGCGGCGGTGTTGGCCGGGAAGTGATCGGTCGGAATCGCCGGACGATCGTCTTCCAATTCCGGATCATAGACCGAGAAGGTCTCGGAGGCATAGGCGCGGACCTGATCGTCGGTCCAGCCGATGCCACCCTCGTCGCCCAGCGTGCGCAGCGGCACGTATTTCAGGCCGTGGCAGGCCGCACAGACCTCGGTATAGACCTGAAGGCCGCGTTGCAGCTGGTTCTGGTCATAGGTGCCAAAGGGGCCTTCGAACGAGAACTGGAAATCCTCGATATGCTGCTCGCCGCCGCCTGCCGCAAAAGATGCGACAGGAGCAAGCGCCAGGGCAAAAGCGGCACCGATTGCAAGTTTCTTGAACATGAGTTCCGGTCCCTCTTCTTACTCGGCCGGAGTGGCGTCAGACGCCGTGCCGTAGTGCGCGTTGAAGTCTTCCTCGATCGTGGCCGGCTGCGGCAGCGGCTTCTCGATCACGCCCAGGATGGGCAGGATCACGAAGAAGTAGCCGAACCAATAGGCCGAAGCGATCAGCGAGAAGGATGCATAGGGCTCTTCCGCCGGCATCGCGCCCAGCCACATCAGGGCAAAGAAGTCGATGATCAGCAGGTAGAACCACCATTTGAACATCGGACGGTACTTGCCCGAACGCACCGACGAAGTGTCGAGCCAGGGCGCCAGCGCCATCGCCAGGATCGCGCCGAACATTGCCAGCACGCCAAAGAACTTGGCGTCGATGATGCCGCCGGTCACAAAGCTGGCGATCTGCACCACCCAGACCTCGGAGGTGAAGGCACGCAGGATGGCGTAGAACGGCAGGAAGTACCATTCGGGCACGATATGCGCGGGCGTCACCAGCGCGTTGGCCTCGATATAGTTATCGGGGTGGCCCAGATAGTTCGGCATGAAACCGACGATCGCCCAGAAGATCACCAGCACGATGGCCAGGCCCACCAGGTCCTTGATCACGAAGTAGGGCCAGAACGGCAACGTGTCCTTCTCGGCCTCGGCTTTCGATCCGCGACGAACCTCAACACCCGTGGGGTTGTTGTTGCCGGTGGTGTGGAAGGCCCAGATATGCACGATGACCAGCGCCGCGATGACGAAGGGCAGCAGATAGTGCAGCGAGAAGAAGCGGTTCAACGTCGCATTGTCCACGGCGGGCCCGCCCAGCAGCCAGGTCTGGATCGCCTCGCCCACAAAGGGGATGGCGCCGAACAGGCCGGTGATCACGGTTGCGCCCCAGAACGACATCTGTCCCCACGGCAGCACATAGCCCATGAAGGCAGTGCCCATCATGCAGAGATAGATCAGCATGCCGACGATCCAGGTGATCTCGCGCGGGGCCTTGTACGAGCCGTAGAACAGGCCACGGAAGATGTGGATATAGACGGCGACAAAGAACAGCGATGCGCCGTTTGCATGCAGATACCGCAGCATATAGCCGCCGTTCACGTTGCGCATGATGTGCTCGACACTGGCAAATGCCATGTCGACATGCGGGGTGTAGTGCATCACCAGCACGATGCCGGTGACGATTTGCAGCGCCAGGCAGAAGGCCAGGACGATGCCCCAGATCCACCACCAGTTCAGGTTCTTGGGGGTGGGGATCATGATGGTGTCATAGATCAGGCCGACGATGGGCAAGCGGCTGTTCAGCCACTTTTCGGCGCCCGTCTTCGGTTCGTAATGGTCGTGCGGAATACCGGCCATGAGCGCGCTTCCTTATCCCAGCTTGATGGTGTTTTCGTCGACGAACTCTGCAACCGGAATGTGCAGGTTCTCGGGCGCGGGGCCTTTGCGGATCCGGCCGGAGGTATCGTAGTGCGAGCCGTGGCAGGGGCAGAACCAGCCGTGGAAATCGCCGGCGCCATCACCCAGAGGCACACAGCCCAGGTGGGTGCAGACACCCATCATCACCAGCCATTCGCCGTTTTCGTCCAGCGAACGGTTCTCGTCACCGCCATCACCGCCACCACTCAGGTTGGGGTTGCGGGAGTCGTTGTCGATCAGATCGGACAGATTGACCGCGCGGGCTTCGTCGATCTCGGCCTGGGTGCGGCGGCGGATGAACACCGGCTTGCCCAAAAACTTGACGCTGATCTGGGTGCCGACCTCGACACCGCTGATGTCAACGCGAATCGACGACAGCGCCTGAACATCCGCCGACGGGTTCATCTGGTTGACCAGCGGCCAGACAGCGGCCCCGGTGGTTACGACACCTGCGCCAGCCGTGGCGTAGTAGAGGAAATCTCTGCGGGTGCCTTCGTGATCTTCTGCGTGGGACACGAGGTTTTCTCCGATTCCAGCGCCCGGGTCCGGGCAAACATGCATGTGCACCGCAATAAAATGCGGTGACTCAACGCGGGTATCTATCCGGGAGAAATCGGTTCGTCCAGCGGTCATAGGCGCGCAGGACGCCGCAGTTTGCCTTTCATGTCGCGGCAGAGCCACACAATTTCAAGCTCGACCCGGAGTTTTTGCCCCCCTCAGGCCGCAGGCGGGCGCGTCTCGACCATCGAGGCGCGCGATTCGAAATCGGCAAACCATGCGGCCAACGCCGGGTTCCCGTTGCGCCAACCACGCGCGTCATGCCGGAAATCGACATAGGCCAGCGCACAGGCCACCGCGATCTGCCCCATGTCCACCGGCCCGGCCAGATGTGCCATCCAGCGGTTCTCCAGCGCGACGCAGGCGCGGGCGATCTTGTTCCACTGCCCTTCGGTCCACGCGTCCCAGCGCATGTCTTCGGGCCGCAGCCGCCCCTCATAGGTCATCAACAGCGCTGCGTCGGTGATACCGTCGCCCAGCGCCTCCAGCGTCATCGTGTTCCAGCGCCCGTCGCCCTCGGGGTACAGCCCACCCTTGTAACGCGAATCCAGATAGGCGGTGATCACCCGGCTGTCGAACAGGGTCGGCCCCTCGGGCCGTTCCAGCGCCGGCACCTTGGTCAGCGGGTTCTTGGCCAAGAGCGCCTCGGCCGGAACCAGCGGCGTGCCGCTGGCGGTCACCAGCTCGACATCGCCCAGCTTGCCGGTTTCATGCAGCAGCACCATGACCTTGCGCACATAGGGCGAGGTCGGGCTGTAATAGAGCTTCATCATGATGGTCTCCCTTTTTGCCTGTCAGCGCGGACCAATCCGCGTCCGTTACTAGTGGTATGCCGCGCGGTGCCGGGATCAAGCCCCCCGCATCAGAGCCGCCAACGCATCCAGCTCCGCACCGATACCTGCGGTCGCGATGCCTTCGGCCGCGCCATACCGTGCCATCTCGGGCTTGTTCTGACCAAGCTTCCACGTACCTTGCACATCTGACACGCGCATCCGGCAGGGCACGATCATGCGCAACATCCGCTCAAGCGCGCCGGGTGACATCTTGGCGCTGGTCCAGGCAGGCTTGGGTAAAAGCCGAGCCTCGAAATAGGCCGAAAGACGGTCCAGCAAGCCCGGCAACTCTTCCTGCGGACACAACTCCAACTCACCGGTCAGATGCACGGCAACATAGTTCCAGGTCGGCACCTGATCCGCGACGCCGTACCAGTCAGGCGAGACATAGCTGTCCGGTCCGCTGACCGCCAACCGCACCGCCACCGGTTCGGACAAGAGCCGCACGATCGGGTTCGACCGCACCAGATGCAGCTCGGCCATGTCCCCGTCGGGGTTCAGCAAAAACGGCACATGACTGATCAGCGGCGCGCCCTCGACCGCCACCGCCAAGATGCCAAACCCGCGCGCCCGGGCAAACTCCAGATTGCGCGCGGTACTTTCGCCACGAAACGCCGGGTTGGGATGCATCTCGTTTCTCCTCTCCTGTCGATTCCGTCTTGCAGCGGCGTCCGCGTCTTGGCAAGGTCCCCGCGTTCTCAGGGCGGGGCGGAATTCCCCACCGGCGGTATGCGGGCCAGACCCGCGAGCCCGCGAGCGGCTTTTCCCGCGTCCACGATCCGAAAAGTGGGAACCGGTTTTCGGATCGTGGAGCCAGCAGAAGAGTGTCAGCAGATCTGGTGAGAGGCCAGAGCCGACGGTCACAGTCCGGATGAAAGAGAACGCACGGCCAGGCCACGCTCCCGCGTGCGCCCATCCGTTCGTGATCGCCTTGGGTGACGTGTCTAACCAATGGAGATCATGATGACACACACCCGCTATGCCTTCATCAAGGCCAACTGGCATGCCGATATCGTCGACCGCGCGCTCGACGGCTTCCTCGAGCTCATTCCGGCGGAACAGGTCGACATCTACGACGTCCCCGGCGCGTTCGAGATGCCGCTTCTCACCCGCGACCTCGCCCAGACCGGCCGCTATGCCGCCGTGGCCTGCGCCGCCTTCGTGGTCGACGGCGGCATCTACCGGCACGATTTCGTGGCTCAGGCAGTGGTCGACGGGCTGATGCGCGCGGGCCTCGACACTGGCGTTCCGGTCCTGTCGGTCTCGCTCACGCCGCATCAGTACCAGGAAACCGATCACCACAACGCCATCTTCCGCACCCATTTCGTGGACAAGGGGCGCGAGGCCGCCCGCGCCGCGCTCCAGATCACCGCGACCCGCGCAAAACTGACGCAAGTGGCTTGATCTTCATTCCGCTACAAATACTCCGGGGGGAGCCTACAAAATTCGACGAATTTTGTAGGCGGGGGGCAGCGTCCCCTTTCCCCCCTTCACTCAGCAAACCCCTTGAGGCCGGGGACGCGCCCCGCTAAGCACATCGCGCAAAGGAGCGCCCCCATGTCGATGAACAGTTTTGGCCATCTCTTCCGCGTCACCACCTGGGGTGAAAGCCACGGACCCGCGCTTGGCGCCACCGTCGATGGCTGCCCGCCCGGCGTGCCGATCGACGAGGCGATGATTCAACACTGGCTAGACCGTCGCAAACCCGGCCAGAACAAATACACCACCCAACGACGTGAGGCCGACGAGGTAAAGATCCTCTCGGGCGTGTTCGAGGGGCAGACCACCGGCACCCCGGTGCAGCTGATGATCGAGAACACCGACCAGCGGTCCAAGGACTACGGGGATATCAAGGACAAGTTCCGCCCCGGCCATGCCGATATCACCTATTTCCAGAAATACGGTATCCGCGACTATCGCGGCGGCGGCCGCAGTTCGGCCCGTGAAACCGCCGCGCGGGTGGCAGCGGGCGGCCTCGCGCGCGAGGTGATCCGCGCCCTTGCCCCCAATGTCCAGATCACCGGTTACATGGTGCAGATGGGACCGCACCGGATCGACCGCGCCCGCTTCGACTGGGCGCAGATCGAACAGAACCCGTTCTGGGTGCCCGATGCCCAGGCCGCCACCGACTGGGCCGATTATCTCGACGGGCTGCGCAAGTCCGGCAGCTCGGTCGGCGCGGTGATCGAGGTCGTTGCGCGCGGCGTGCCCGCAGGCCTCGGCGCGCCGGTCTATGGCAAGCTCGACACCGATCTGGCCGCCGCGATGATGTCGATCAACGCCGTCAAGGGCGTCGAGATCGGCGAGGGCATGGCCGCCGCCGAACTGACCGGCGAGGCCAATGCCGACGAGATCTTCATGGGCCAGAACGGCCCGCAATACAGCTCGAACCACGCGGGCGGTATCTTGGGCGGCATCTCGACCGGGCAGGATATCGTGGTGCGTTTTGCGGCCAAACCCACCTCGTCGATCCTGACCACCCGCAAGACCATCACCAAGTCCGGCGAAGAGACCGAGATCATCACCAAGGGTCGCCACGACCCCTGCGTCGGCATCCGCGCCGTGCCGGTGGGCGAGGCGATGATGGCCTGTGTGATCCTCGACCACCTGCTGCTGCACCGGGGCCAGATCGGGGCCAATCGTGGCCATATCGGCTGATCTGCATCAGGCGCTGCGCGGGATCGTCGCCCAGCGTATGGCGACCGACCCGGCGCATGACCTCGCTCATCTAGACCGGGTCTGGGTCAATGTGCAGGCCATTGCCGGCCCCGATGCCGACAGGGATGTGTTGCTGGCCGCCAGCTATCTGCACGATCTGGTGAACCTGCCCAAGAACGCGCCCGACCGGCACACCGCCTCGCGCCGTTCGGCCGAGGCGGCGGCACCGATCCTGCACGACCTTGGCTTTGACGACACGCAGATCGCGGCCACCGGCCACGCCATCGCCGCGCACAGCTTTTCGGCCGGGATCCCGCCGGAGACCGAAGAGGCGCGCATCCTGCGCGACGCCGACCGGCTCGATGCGCTGGGCGCCATCGGCATCGCCCGCAACTTCTCGGTGTCGGGCTCGCTAGGCCGGGCGCTTTATGATCCCGCCGATCCCTTCTGCGAACACCGCGCGCCCGACGATGCGCTCTATTCGCTCGACCACTGGCGGGTGAAACTGCTGTCCCTGCCGCAGGGCATGTTGACCGAAAAAGGTCGCGCCCTCGCCCAGGCCCGCATCGCGCTGATGCTGCGCTTCCTCGACGATTTCGCGGCTGAGATCGGCGCGCCTCTGCCTGCCGAATGGACCGCGGCATGAGCCAGATCCTGACTATCACCTTTCCGATCTACGCAGCACTCGCCATCGGGTTTCTGGTGGTCCGGCAAGGCTGGTCCAGCACCGCTGACATGCGGGTTCTGGGCCGCTACGTGATGGACATCGCCCTGCCCGCGCTCCTCTTCAACGCGGTGGCCAGCCGCAACGTGGCCGAGGTGTTCCACCCCGGCTACATGCTCGCCTTTGCCGTCGCCGGGCTCGGCACCGTGGCACTCAGCTACCTGTGGTTCACCCTGTCGGGCACTGACGCCACCCGCCGTGCGGTAGCAGTGATGGGCAGCTCCTGCCCCAATTCCGGCTTTGTCGGCTATCCGGTGATGCTGCTCACCTTTCCCGATCTGGCGGGCGTGATTCTGGCGCTGAACATGCTGGTCGAAAACGTGCTGATCATCCCCACCTGCCTGATCCTGATGGACATGGCGCGCGGGCGTGCGCAGGGCGGCATCGGTCGGCGCATCGCCGGCATCTTCTGGGGTGTGCTGAAACGCCCGATGGTGATCGGCCTGCTGCTGGGCCTCGCGGTCAGCCTTGCCGGCGTGCCGGTGCCGCAAACCGTGACAAGGCTGATGCAGATGCTGGCCGCCTCTGCCTCGGCGCTGGCGCTGGTGGTGATCGGCGGCTCGCTCGCGGGCCTCAGCTGGCGCGGCAGCCGCTGGCACGCGGTGCAGATCTCTGCGCTGAAACTGCTGCTGCACCCGGCGCTGGCCCTGCTGGCGGTGATGCTGGTCGCCGCCGTCGGTCTGCCGATGGATGCCGACATGCGCACCGCGCTGATCCTGTCGGCGGCGATGCCGATGTTCGGCATCTACGCCGTTCTGGCGCAGGAGGCGGGGCACGAGGGCATGGCCTCGATCGCGCTGCTCACGACAACAACGCTGGCCTTCTTCACCCTCTCCGGCCTGCTCTGGTGGCTGACCTGATCAGCGCCAGGCGGCAGGTGAAGATCCCAGATCACAAGCCGCACTGTCCCAACGCATCGGCGCCCCCTCGACACTCAGCGCCGGTTTCAGCCGCCGCGCCGGTCCCCAGGGCGTCCGCTCCTCCCAGTCCGACAGGTCACCGGGAGTGGAGCCGGTAATCGCCGGACCCTCCTCTGCCTTTTCCATGGAACACAGCAGCTCCGCCGTGCGCGCCAGCGACAACCGGGCCGAGGACACGCCCTCTCCCCGCGCCGCCCGCGCCAGCGCCGACAGGACCGAAGCCGCCATCAGATACCCCGTCGCATGGTCCAGCGCCTGCACCGGCAACGGATGCGGTTTTTCGGCCCCGGCCCAGCCCATGCCCGCCTCGGCAATGCCACAGCTCATCTGCACCAGCGAATCGAAGCCGCGTCGCCCGGCCCATGGCCCGGTCCAGCCATAGGCGCAGAGGCTCACCTCGATCAGGTTCGGCGCCAGTTCCAAACGCCGCTCGGGCGAAACCATCGCATCCAGCGCGCCGGGACGATAGCCATGCACCAGAACATCCGCCCCTGCCAGCAACGCCTCGAAGCTCTCCCGGTCGGCGGCCTGTTTCAGATCCAGATGGGCACAGGTCTTGCCCAGTGTCACATCCGGCACCACCCCCGGTTCCGACCAGCTTGGCGGGTCGATGCGCAGGACCTCGGCCCCGTATCCGGCCAGCGTTCGCGTCGCCATCGGCCCCGCCAGCACCCGTGTCAGATCAAGCACCCTCAGCCCCGCCAGCGGCCGCGCCCGCGTGCCGCGAAAATCGCGCAAGGCACCCGCGCGCTGCGCCCAATGCACCAACGGCTCCGCCGCCACCGCCGCCCCCTGCGGATGCGCCAGCCAGGCCGCGCGGTCGCGCATCGCCGCCGCTGCCCCGCCCGCGCCGACAACTGCCGTTTCCAGCGCGTCGATCTGCCAGCCTCGCAGCGCCTCGGCAACCGCCGACCGCTCCGCCGGACACCCAAGTACCGAAAGCGCCGCATCCCGGTGATGCGGCGCATTGGTATGCAGCCTGATCCAGCCATCCGCCGCCGCATAATCCCCCGCAATCGGGTCCCAGGCGCCGGGCATCTGCCAGCCCTGCGGATGGATCGACCAGGAATACCACAGCGAGGCCAGCCGCCGATCCACCGTCACCGCCGGGCGCGGCCCAAGACCCGTGGCCTCGATTACCTCGCCCAGCGCCGCGCCCACCGCGCCAAAGCATCGGGTTGCCAGATCGGTCACCGCGAACCGGGATCGCCACGCGCCCACGCCCTGAACATCAAACGCCTGCGGCCCAAACGCGGCTGCTAGCTGATCCATACCCTGTGCTCCCACTGTCTTTCTGCACCTGCACAATGACTGTTACCGATAGCAGAAATCAAGCGATTGATCTTTGCCCGCCAAAGGCGCAGGGTCGCGCCATGGCAAACCCCTTAACATCGCATCGACCGGTCCTGGCCATCACGCTGAAGCTCAGCGCGCTGGTGCTGTTCACCGTGATGTCGGCCATGATCAAGGCGCTGTCGGCCGATTTCCCGCCCGGCGAGATGGTGTTCTTCCGCTCGCTCTTTGCCATCCCCGTCATCCTTGTCTACCTGATCGCGCGCGGCCAGTTGCGGCAGGGTCTGATCGTCAAGAAACCCATGGGCCATTTCTGGCGCGGCCTCCTGGGCACCAGCGCCATGGGGCTGACCTTTACCGGCCTCGGCCTGCTTCCCCTGCCCGAGGTGACGGCCATCGGCTATGCCACCCCGATCTTTACCCTGATCCTCGCGGCACTGATGCTGGGAGAGACCATCCGCCTGGTGCGCATCGGCGCGGTCGCTCTGGGCCTTTTGGGCGTGATCGTCATGCTCTGGCCGCGCTTGGGCACCGGCGCCTCGCTGGATCAGGCGGCCACCATCGGCGCGCTCTGCGTGCTGGGCGCGACCGTGGCGCGCGCCTTTGTCCAGATCCATATCCGGCAACTGGTACAGGTCGATCACGCCGCCGCCATCGTCTTCTACTTCTCGCTCACCGCGACCCTCCTGTCCGCGCTGACGGCGTTTTTCGGCTGGACCATGCCGACTGTGGAACAGGCCGCGATCCTGATCCTGACCGGGTTGATCGGCGGGGTGGCGCAGATCCTCGTCACCTCCTCCTACCGCTTTGGCCAGGCCTCCATGCTGGCGCCCTATGACTATGCCTCGATGCTGTTCGCCATCATCATCGGCTATGTCTGGTTCGACGAATTGCCGACCCTGGTGATGCTGGCCGGCGCCCTACTGGTGATCGCCGGCAACGTGGTGGTGATCTGGCGCGAGCGGCAGCTGGGCCTCGACAATGTGAAGACGCGCCCGCTCAATCCAAAGGCGTGACCTTTACCTTTCCGCGCCACGCCCTAGGGTAGCGCGCAACCGGGAAAGGAACACAAATGACCGACGCGCAGGACCACAAGGAAAAGATGAAGGCTGTGCAGGCCGAGCACCGCAAGAAAGTCTCCGAGGCGGTCGACCCCGGCCGCGGGCTGGTGCTGATCAACACCGGCAAGGGCAAGGGCAAATCCTCGGCCGCCTTCGGCGTGGTGATCCGGGCGCTGGGCTGGGGACAGAAGGTGGCCGTGGTCCAGTTCATCAAGGGCAAGTGGAAGACCGGCGAGCGGCGTTTCTTCGAGGAGCATAACCTGGTGACCTGGCACACGATGGGCGAGGGCTTCACCTGGGACACCCAGGATCGCGACCGCGACATCGCCGCCGCCACCGCCGCCTTTGGCAAGGCGCGCGAACTGATGGAAAGCGGCGACTATGACCTGGTGGTGCTGGACGAGATCAATATCGCGCTGCGCTATGAATACCTCTCGGTCGATACGGTACTCGACGGGCTTCAGGCTCGTTCGGACCGCACCAGCGTGTTCCTGACGGGGCGCGATGCGCCGCAGGCGCTGCGCGACTATGCCGATCTGGTGACCGAAATGACGGTCGAAAAGCATCCGTTCGAGGCCGGGATCAAGGCGCAGCGCGGCGTGGATTTCTGACACCCATGAGCCGTCAGGCCGAGAACCTCAGCGGCAGCCTCTATATGGTGGCCGCCATGGGTGCCTTTGCGCTCGAGGATATGTTCGTCAAATCCGCCACCGCTGTCCTGCCCGTCGGGCAGGTGCTGATCCTCTTCGGGCTGGGCGGCATGGGCATCTTTGCCCTGCTGGCCCACAGGCGGGGTGAGGCCGCGTTTGTCCGCCCCGACCGGACGCTCGCGATCCGCTCGGGCTTCGAGGTGATGGGGCGCATCTGCTATACGCTGGCGCTGGCGCTGACCCCTCTCACCAGCACCTCCGCCATCCTTCAGGCGACACCGCTGGTGGTAGCGATGGGGGCAGCGCTGTTTCTGGGCGAAACGGTGGGCTGGCGGCGCTGGGTGGCGATCCTGATCGGGCTGGCGGGCGTGCTGCTGATCCTGCGCCCGGGGATGCAGGGCTTCGTGCCCGCCTCGATCTTTGCCGTCCTCGGCATGATCGGCTTTGCCGGGCGCGACCTGGCCACCCGCGCCGCGCGGCCCCGGCTGAGCAACGCGCAACTGGGCGTCTACGGCTTTGGCGCGCTGGTGGTCTCGGGCGTGCTGGCGCTCGGCTGGACCGGTGGCGCAACCCTGCCGGATTGGGGCACTGCGCGGCACCTGGGTGCCGCGATCCTGCTCGGCGTACTCGCATACGAATGCCTGACCCGCGCGATGCGGCGCGGCGAGATCTCGGTCATCGCGCCGTTCCGCTATACGCGGCTGGTCTTTGCCATGATCCTCGGTATCGTCGTTTTCGGCGAAAGCCCCGACACAGCTACCTGGATCGGCAGCGCCATCATCGTCGCGGGCGGCATCTACACCATCCTGCGCGAAGGCCGCTCCAGACGCTGACTGGCCCCATCGGGGCCAGCCGCAGAATTTCACAGAAATTCTGTCACCAGAAAATTTTCAATTTTCTGGCCCGTGGCAAACGTCAGATTGCCGACAGAACCGGGTCGAGCGTGACCGACCACAGCTCGGTATTGCCGCGATCCATCAGGCGGACCTTCATCTGCTGGCTGGCGCCGTCGATGTCCACGAGACCGAAGAATTGCAGACCCATGCTGGGCGGCAGGTTCGCACCCTGCTCCGGTGTCGGCGCCTTGACGAACTTCACCTCGGGGCCAAAGGTCCCGTCCAGCTCGTTCGGTCCGAAGGTCCCTGCATGCAGCGGACCCGAGACAAATTCCCAGAACGGCTCGAAATCCTGGAACTGCGCCCTCTCCGGACTGTAGTGATGCGCGGCGGTGTAATGCACATCGGCCGTGAACCAGACCGTGTTGCGCACGCCCGCGCTCTTGATGAAGCGCAGGAGATCGGCGATCTCCAGCTCGCGCCCCCGCGCCGGGCCGTGGTCACCATTTGCCACCGCCTCGGCGCCTGCCTTTTCCTTCCAGTTATCCCAGACAATCAGGCCCAGCGGCATGTCGGATGCGATCACCTTCCACGTTGCGGTCGAGGCCGCCAGTTCCCGCTTGATCCAGGCCAGCTGTTCGGCGCCCAGGATACGGCTCTGATCGGTGATCTCGTCCTCCATCGAGGCGCCGTTGGGCCCGCGATAGCTGCGCAGGTCGAGGAAGAACACATCCAGCATCGGCCCGTAGGAGATCTTGCGATAGACCCGTCCCGGCTCGGCGGGCGTGATCCTAAGCGGCGTCATCTCGTGGAACGCCCGCGCGGCGCGGCTTTGCAGCACATGCACCGATTTCTCGGTGTACCGGTCGTCGGCGCTCAGGTCCTTGGCATCCGACCAGTTGTTGACGACCTCATGATCGTCCCACTGGAAAAACGTCGGGCAAAGCGCGTTCATCGCCTGCACATGTTCGTCCATCAGATTGTATTTCCACTGACCCCGGAACTCGGCCAGCGTTTCGGCCACCTTGCGTTTTTCCTCGATCAGGGTGGTGTTCTTCCAGATCACCGCGCCGTCCTTTTCGACCTCATCCTTCATCGGGCCATCGGCATAGATGGTGTCACCGGAATGGATAAAGAAATCGGGCCGGTGCTGCGCCATCGTGGCATAGGTGCGCATACCCTCGTCGTCGATACCCCAACCCTGACCGGCGGTATCGCCCGACCACGCAAACCGGATATCCCGCCGCGCGGTCGGTGCTGTACGGAAGCGGCCGACGATAGGCTCGGACACGGCGCGGATATCGTCCAGATCGGCAGCGACAAAGCGATAGAACACCTCCTGATCTGCCGGCAGGCTATCGACCAGCCGCTTGACGGCAAGATCGCTCTCGGGTGTGGCGAACATCGGCGACAGGCGGCGCGCATCGGCAAAGCTCTCGGTGCTCGACACCTCCATCATCACTTTTGCCGGGCGGTCGGTGCGGGTCCATATCATGCCCGATGCGGTATCGACGTCACCGGATTGCACCCCATGGGTAAAGACCGGGCGCGAGGCGGCGCGGCTGATCGAAGGCATCGCCAGCGTTGCGGTGAATGCGGTGCCGCCTGCCAGAAAGGCCCGGCGCGAGGGGCGAAGAAGTCGTGTCATGCGAATGCTCTCCTGTCTGGCGGCCGGAGTCTCCGGTCCGCGCGATTGGTAGGCGCATGAGAGCCGCGGGTTTGTAAAACCCGCGGCTCAGATTCTTGAACTTCTCACGATGTTATTGCGACGGATCGCTGCCGTCACCGGCTTACATCGCCGGTTTCGCCTCAGGCGTGCTCAAAGAGATGACCGTGACGACCGCCGCGCCGTTGACCCAGTAGAACAGCGCATCCAGCCCCGTGAACCCGAACAGGCTGGGCGCCAGCAGGAACACGATGCCCACGGTCAGGTCAACGGCCAGGTGAAACTTGTAGGGCAGGACGCGCCAGACCCCCAGATGGTGGTCGGTCAGCAGGGTCAGCACAAAGGCGGCGAATCCGGTGACGACCGATAGCCACAGCGCCATGGGGTTCTCGGCGCCCAGGCCAAGAACGACGGGCATGCCCATCAGGGCCAGAGCCACGGGATAATCGAGATAGGCATGCACGGTGCGCGTTACGAAACGAATAGACATGATTGGGGTCCTTATCAGGTTGGTTGAACCGCCCAACGGCGGAATAACCCTGATATGGCGCCAGACAGTCGAACGCTGAATGATCCAAAGTTCGGGAATTAGGTCAGATCGTTCAAGATGCAGCCACTGCCTGCCTTTTTGCATCATCAAACTGCTGCCGATAAGCGGCTGGCGACACCCCGAGCTGCTTGCGGAACACCCGGCTGAACGCCGCTTCCGAGGCATACCCGGCCAGTTCGGCGGCATCGGCCACGCTCAACCGGCTGTCAACAAGGCCCTGACAGGCGATCTGCATCCGCCACGAGGTCAGGTATTGCATCGGAGTCATCTCCATCTTGGCAGCGAAATGCTGCGCGAAACCGGTGCGTGACTGCCCCGCAATCCGAGCCAGCATTTCGACAGTCCAGTCCTTGGCCGGATCCCGATGAAAGGCGCTGAGCGCTCGCGACAGGTTGGGATCAGCAAACCCCGCCAGCGCGGAATCGTCCGGGCTCACAGTTTCCAGATGCGCCCGGATCGCCTGGGCAAACAGCGCCTCCGTCATCTTGAGCGCGATCAGGTCGCTGCCCATCCTGTCGCGCCCGGCCTCGGCCGCGATCACGCGCAAAGTTGCCTCCAGCCACGCGCCGCGCTCCTCGCCGTAATCCCGGATAAGGATATAGGGCGGTAGCCGCTCCAACAGGGTATGACCCGGGCAGGACCGGCCATGCATGCCGTAGGTCAGATGCCCGCAGATCAGCTGCGTGTCCTGATCGTCCTCGTCGCCGCCATAGACCAGCACCCCCTCACCGCGATAGCCCGACCGGCTCAGCACCGTATCCAGCGGCAGCGCGGAATCGGGGCGCGAATGCTGGCACAACAGCATGTGTTCGGCACCGTGCGGGATCAGCACCAGATCACCTTGGGTCAGTCGCAGCGTCTCGTTTGCCGCCGGCACATGCACCATGCATTCGCCGCGATAGGCGAAGTGAAACCGGGCCACGTTCTGATACGAGGGCACGTGCACGCCGAAGGGCGGCGTGAACGAGGTGCGGAAATACAGCGTCCCCTTCAGGGACAGACGGGTGAGGATATCGCTGAGCAGGTCCAACATGCCGCCAACATACCTATTTTTTTCATTCCGTCCAGATAGCTGAACGATCTGCAATGTTCTTTGTCTTCACGCGCATTCAACATACCGGGAAACCAATTATCTGAGGGATTACCGAAACCTTTTAAGGAGACAAGACATGAAGACCATTACCCTCGCCGCCGCCCTTGCCCTCGGATTTGCCGCCCAAACCGTCCAGGCAGCCGACAAGATGAACGACTTGGAAATCGCACATACCGCCTATACCGCCGGTCAGATCGACATCCGCTATGCGCATCTGGCGCTGGCCGTGTCCGACAATGCCGAGGTGCGCGCATTCGCCGAAACCATGATCCGCGACCATACCGCGGTGAACGTGGCTGCCGGCGATCTGATCACCAAGCTGAACGTCACGCCCCAGGACAACGACCTGAGCCGCACGCTGGTCAAGGGCGCCGCCGACAAGCGCGCCGAACTGATGTCGCTGAGCGGCAAGGCCTTTGACTGCGCCTATGCCCAGAACGAACTCGGCTACCACCAGGTGGTCAACCAGACGGTCGAAGGCGTGTTCATCCCGACCGTGACCGTCGAACCGCTCAAGGATCTGCTGTCCGAAGCGCTCGTCACCTTCAAGGTGCACGAAGGCCATGCCGAGCAGATGGTGAACGGCCTGCAATGCGGCTGACCCGCAGGCAGGTCTGCTTCGGTGCGGGGGGGGCGATCGTGGGTTCCGCGCTCCCCGCATCGGGCTCTACCCCGGTGGTGGTCGATATCCGCGCCTTTGCCTTTGAGCCGGCCGAGATCACCATCCGGGCCGGGGAAACCGTGCGCTGGATCAACCACGATTTTGCCCCGCACACCGCCACCGATGACGAGGTGAAATGGGATACCGAAGAATTGGAAAAGGGCGGGCAGGCCACGATCCGCTTCGATACCCCCGGCACCTATCCCTATTTCTGTGCCTACCACCCGCATATGAGGGGATCGGTGGTCGTAACCACCTGACGCGCGGGGCCGTTATCCGGCCTCGCGCAACCGTTCGGTCAACCGGTGCAACCGCTCGCGCAGCTCGGCCAGTTCGGCAAGGTCCGCATCCGCCGCCGCCAGAATACAGTTCGAGATGTCCGCCGCTTCGCTCTCCAGCCCACGGCCCTTATCGGTCAGGGTAACGATCACGCTGCGCTCATCCTGAGGGTTGCGCGCGCGCCTGATCAACCCAGCCGCCTCCATCCGTTTCAAAAGCGGCGTCAGCGTGTTCGATTCAAGCTGCAATTCCGCGCCCAGATCGCTCACCTTGCGGCCGTCCTGCTGCCACAGCGCCACCAGCACCAGGTATTGCGGATAGGTCAGATCGAAGCGTGCCAACAGCGGGCGGTACAGCCGCCCCATCGCATGATTGGCGGAATAGATCGAAAAGCAGAGCAACTCGTCGAGGGTAAGGGCACGATCCAGCATGCCCACGATATAGATCGCGCGCGATTATTTCGCAACGTCTTGCATTTCGCGGACTAGGTTCCTATTTAGATCGTACACGATTTAATCGCATTCGATAAAATGGAGCCCAATATGACCGTTTCCCCCGTCTATACCGCCCATGCCCGCGCCACCGGTGGCCGCAATGGCCAGGCACAGGTCGCCGAATCCGGCCTCGACCTCGTGCTCGCCACCCCGCCCGCAATGGGGGGCAACGGCAAGGGCCACAACCCCGAACAGCTGTTCGCCGCGGGATATGCCGCCTGCTATATCGGGGCGATGCAATTCGCCACGACCCAGGACGAGAGCCTGGCCAAAGTGCCCGCCGATGTCTCGGTCGATGCCGAGGTCGGCATCGGCCCCCGTGCCGAGGGCGGGTTTGGCCTGGCCGTGACGCTCAAAGTGTCTATGCCCGGCGTCGACAAGGCCGAGGCGCAGCGCATCGCTGATGCAGGTCACGCGATCTGTCCCTATTCCAACGCCACCCGTGGCAATGTCGTCGTCACGACCGAGATCGTCTGAAACAAAAAGGGCGCCGGTCATCCGGCGCCCTTTCCCCAAAAAACAGGTCGCGATTTACGCCCGAACCAGCGCCTCATATTCCGCCGCGATTTCGCGGGTCATCTGACCCACTTCGAACGTATAGGGGCCAATCTGGCCCACCGGAGTGACCTCGGCGGCGGTGCCGGTCAGCCAGCACTGTTCGAACCCTTCCATCTCTTCCGGCTTGATGCGGCGCTCGTGCACGGTGATGCCCTTGTCCTTGAGCATCCCGATCACCGTCTGCCGGGTGATCCCGTTCAAAAAGCAGTCGGCCAGCGGCGTATGCACCTCGCCGTCCTTGACAAAGAACACATTGGCGCCGGTCGCCTCGGCCACATAGCCGCGCCAGTCCATGAACAGCGCGTCCGAGCATCCCTTGGCCTCGGCCTTGTGCTTGGAGATGGTGCAGATCATGTAAAGACCCGCCGCCTTGGCATGTACCGGGATCGTCTCGGGGCTGGGCCGCTTCCACTCGGCGATGTCCAGCTTGGCGCCCTGCATCTTGGCGTCGCCGTAATAAGCGCCCCAGGGCCAGACCGCGATTGCCATCCGTACCGGGTTGCGGGCCGAGGCCACGCCCATGTCCTCGCCCGAGCCACGCCAGACCAGCGCACGCACATAGGCATCGGTCAGACCGCTGGCTTTCAGCGTCTCTTCCTTGGCCGCCTCGATCTGATCGACCGTATAGGGCATCGGCATGTCCAGCGCTTGCGCACTGGCAACGAGCCGCTCGGAATGTTCCCGGCTCTTGAAGATCTTGCCGTTATACGCGCGCTCGCCCTCGAACACAGACGAGGCATAGTGCATGGCATGGGTGAGGATATGGACCTTGGCATCGCGCCAATCGACCAGCTCCCCATCCATCCAGATCACGCCGTCGCGATCGTCATAACCCGCCATTGTGTTCCCTCCACGCCAGGTCGTATTTCCAATAATTGCGCCAACAAGTTCCACACCGGACACTATATTGCGCAAAAACTGCGACTCACTACCTGTTCAGTATTGGAATGTCAACAAGACTGACATAAAGTGACGAGGAACGACAAAGGTGCACCACATGTCCGACGCGCGACCATCACCGGTCTTTGGCGGTGAAAGCCTGCTGTTTCTGACCGACGAGCAGCTGCGACAGGGGATCGAGGCGATGTTTTTCGCCTATCGCGGCTTTACCGCAGACCCCGACCGGATCCTGGCCGAGATGGCCTATGGCCGCGCCCATCACCGGGCGATCCACTTCATCAACCGGGCACCGGGCACCACGGTGAACAACCTGCTGGCCATTCTGGGGGTCACCAAACAGTCGCTGAACCGCGTTCTGCGCACCCTCATCGCCGACGGCCTGGTCGAAAGCCGGGTCGGCACCCAGGACAAGCGCGAGCGGCACCTGTTCCTGACCGAGGCGGGCGCGGCACTGGAGGCGAAACTGTCGGATGCGCAGCGCGCCCGGATGCGCGCCGCATACAAGGAGGCCGGACCCGAGGCGGTCGCCGGGTTCCGCCAGGTATTGGAGGCGATGATGGATCGCGAGATGCAACGGGCCTATGTCAAGCTGCGGGACAGCGGCTCATGAGCGCCTTTGACGCCCACCTGCTGATCGTCGATGACGACGAACGTATTCGTGACTTGCTCAAGAAGTTCCTGATGCGCAACGGGTTCCTTGTCACCGCCGCACGCGATGCCGAACATGCGCGGCGCATCCTGTCAGGGCTGGATTTCGACCTGATCGTCATGGATGTGATGATGCCGGGCGAGGATGGTGTCAGCCTGACCCGTGCCCTGCGTCAGACCCTGAGCACGCCGATCCTGCTGCTGACCGCCCGTGGCGAGACCGAGCACCGGATCGCCGGGCTGGAGGCGGGCGCCGACGACTATCTGGCAAAACCCTTCGAACCGCGCGAGCTTCTGCTCCGGATCAATGCGATCCTGCGCCGCGTGCCCGATACCAGCGCCCAGGACGCGGCACCCAAGTTCCTGCAACTGGGGCCGATCCGATATGACATAGAACGCGGCGAGATGTGGCAGGGTGACCAGCTGGTCCGCCTGACCGCTACCGAGAACCAGTTGATGAAGATCTTTGCCGCTCGTCCGGGCGAGGCGATCACCCGCACCAAGCTGGTCGAGGATCTGGGCCGCGACCGGGGTCAGGCCCAGGAACGCGCGGTCGACGTGCAGATCACTCGCCTGCGCCGCAAGATCGAGCCCAACCCGAAACAGCCGCGCTACCTGCAAACGGTGCGCGGCGCGGGCTACATGCTCGCGCCGGACTAGGCGCGCAGACTTTTCTCATCCGCGGCTCTTTTCATGATAGGCTGAACTCATTGATTTCAGAGAGGCTCCACTCATGAATAGCACCGGCATTCTTTCAGTCGCGTTTCTAGCACTGGCCCTGCCCGCCAGCGCCCAGACCCTGTGCCGGGGCTTCGGCCCTCAGACCCCCCGCGACATTGCCAGCGCCATCGGCACCAACCCCGTCAGCTTTCCCCGCGCGCCCGAAACGGCCTCGATGAACCTCTGCGACATCCACACGCATACCAATGCCGAACACAAGGGGCCCGGTTTCTCTCTGCCCGGTGGCGAGGGCGAGCATGGCGGCTGGAAATGCAATGGCACCGAGAGCCTGTCCGCCGCCGAACTGACCACGCCCGAGGGGCACGAGGCATTCCACGGTGTAAAACCCGGCGACACGATCGAGGTGCATTGGGTCTATACCACCTGCGATGTCGATCCCGGCCCAACGCTCGGCTCCTGTTTCTCGGATGCCTGCACCAACCCCTCTCTGCGGGTCGAATCGCAGGTATTCCTGATCGTCAACGACGACAGCGCCGCCGACTTCGGCACCTTTGCCTATGACGGCCATATGGCGGGCGGATTGCACCAGCCAAAATCGCTGCCCTCGGGCACCGGCCAGCCCGTGGTCTTTCTCGGCTCGACCACCGGACCCAGCTACACGCAAGAGGTCTGTTCGCCCATGCAGGTGACATGGAGCGTGCGCCCCGAATGCATGAAACTTTCCTACAGCTCGATCCAGCACTGGGGCGCCAAGGGTAACGTCTTCAACGAAGATCACAGCCATGGTGTGCGCCAACTGGTGACCGCCCCCGAGCTGCTGGCCCCGATCAACTGACCCAAGGGAACAGAGCGTTTGCAGAGCCGCGCGCGCGTTGCTAGCGTGCGCACCATGACAACCGCCCTGATCACCCATGCCGACTGCCTGAACCATGTCACGCCCACCGGCCACCCTGAGCGGGTGGCCCGCTTGGAACATGTGCTGCACGCGCTGGAGCCGCTTGACCTGCGCCGCGTCACCGCGCCGCTGGCCGCCGAAGACGACCTGCTGCGCATCCACCCCGCAGGCTATATCGCCGATATCCGCGATGCCCGCCCCGAGGAGGGGTTCACCCAGATCGACGGCGACACCTTCCTGTCGCCCGGCTCGGTCGATGCCGCGTTCCGCGCCGCAGGCGCGGTGGTGCGCGCGGTCGACATGGTGCTGGGCGGCGAGGTGCAGAACGCCTTTTGCGCCATCCGCCCGCCCGGCCACCACGCCGAACGCGAAACCGCGATGGGCTTCTGCCTCTTCGGCAATGCCGCGCTGGCCGCGAAACATGCGCTTGACCATCACGGGTTGAACCGCGTCGCAGTGGTGGATTTCGATGTGCATCACGGCAATGGCACCCAGGACCTTTTGTGGGACGAGGCGCGCGCGCTTCTGATCACCAGCCAGCAGATGCCGCTCTGGCCCGGCTCGGGCCGCCCGGACGAGGATGGCGCGCATGGCCAGATCGTCAACATCCCGCTGGCCCCCGGCACCGGCGGCGCCGAGATGCGCGCGGCCTACATGGCACAGGCCTTCCCGCGCCTGCGCGCCTTCAAGCCCGAACTCATCATCATCTCGGCCGGGTTCGACGCCCATCAGGACGACCCGCTGGCCAACCTGAACTGGTCCACCGCAGATTTCGCCTGGCTCACAGCCGAGCTTTGCACCCTTGCGCAAGGATTGTGCCAGGGCCGTATCGTCTCGACTCTCGAAGGCGGTTATGATCTGAACGCGCTCGCCGCCGCAACGCGCGCGCATGTACAGGAATTGATAAAGGCCGCGACATGACCGAGACCCCCGTCGACCAGATGAGCTTTGAACAGGCGATGAAAGAGCTGGAAACCGTGGTCGGTCAGCTTGAACGCGGCGATGTGGCGCTGGATCAGTCCATCGCGCTTTACGAACGCGGCGCGGCGCTGAAAAAACGCTGCGAGGACGAGCTCAAGCGCGCCGAAGAAAAGGTTGCCGCCATCACGCTCGACAGCAATGGCCAGCCAACGGGCACCAAGCCGGTCGAAGGTCTCTGACCATGTTCGGCGAAAGGCTGGCGCAGGACGCCGCGCTGATCCAGCGCAGTTTCGACACTGTGCTGGGCGCGCTGGAGCCGCTCGACATCACCCGCGCCATGGCCTGGACCACCGAGGGCGGCAAGCGCCTGCGCGGCTTTCTGGTGCTCGAAAGCGCCCGGCTGCATGATGTGGACGAGGCGCGCGCGATCTGGCCCGCCACCGCCATCGAGGCGCTGCATGCCTACAGCCTAGTGCATGACGACCTGCCCTGCATGGACGACGACGACCTGCGCCGGGGCCGCCCCACCGCCCATGTGAAATGGGACGAAGGCACCGCCGTTCTGGCGGGCGACGCGCTGCATTCGCTGGCCTTTGAGCTGTGTACCCGCCCCGAGGTCGGAACCGCCGAGACCCGCGCCACCCTGGCCCTGACGCTGGCGCAGGCGGCGGGCGCGCGCGGCATGGTGCTGGGCCAGGCGCTGGACATCGCCGCCGAAACCGCGCCAGAACCGCTGACACTTGACCAGATCACCCGGCTGCAAGCGGGCAAGACCGGCGCGCTGATCGAATGGTCCGCTGCCGCCGGTGCCGTGCTGGCGGGGGCCGATCCGGCCCCCTTGCGCCAATATGCCCGCGCGCTGGGGCTTGCCTTTCAGATCGCCGACGACATCTTGGATGTCGAAGGCGATGCCGAAAAGGCGGGCAAACGGCTGCAAAAGGACGCCAGCGCAGGCAAGGCCACCTTTGTCTCGCTCTTGGGTCTCGACGCCGCCAAGACCCGCGCCCGCGACCTTGTCGACCAGGCGTGTACGGCCCTCGCCCCCTATGGCGCTCGCGCCGAAACCTTGAAGGAAGCCGCCCGCTTCGTTATTGCGCGCGAGAACTGAACCACGAAGGACGCCATGCCTGACCGCCCGCATACCCCGCTTCTCGACCAGGTGACCCGTCCGGCGGACCTGAAACGGTTCTCTGACGCGCAGCTCACCCAACTCGCTGGAGAGCTCAGGGCCGAAACCGTCTCGGCCGTCTCGGTAACCGGCGGGCATCTGGGCGCGGGCCTTGGCGTGGTGGAACTGACCGTGGCGCTGCATGCGGTGTTTGACACCCCGCGCGACAAGGTGATCTGGGATGTCGGCCACCAGTGTTACCCGCACAAGATCCTGACCGAACGCCGCGACCGCATCCGCACCCTGCGGATGAAGGATGGGCTTTCGGGCTTCACCAAGCGCTCCGAGTCGCCCTACGACCCGTTCGGCGCCGCCCATAGCTCCACCTCGATCAGCGCCGCGCTGGGGTTTGCCGTCGCCCGCGACCTTGGCGGGGTGACGCCCGAAGGTCTGGGCGACGCCATCGCCGTGATCGGTGACGGTTCCATGTCCGCCGGCATGGCGTTCGAGGCGATGAACAATGCGGGCCACCTGAAAAAGCGCCTCATCGTCATCCTCAACGACAACGACATGTCGATCGCCCCGCCGGTCGGCGCGCTGTCGAACTACCTCTCGCGCCTCTATGCCGAGGCCCCGTTTCAGGAGCTGAAGGCCGCCGCCAAGGGCGCGGTCTCGCTCCTGCCCGAACCCTTTCGCGAGGGCGCCAAGCGCGCCAAGGAAATGCTCAAGGGCATGGCCGTCGGCGGCACCTTGTTCGAGGAGCTGGGCTTTTCCTATATCGGCCCCATCGACGGGCATGACATGCACCAGCTCCTGCCGGTCCTGCGCACCATCAAGGCCCGCGCCACCGGCCCGATCCTGCTGCATGTGCTGACCAAGAAGGGCAAGGGCTATGCCCCCGCCGAACGCGCCCGCGACCGGGGCCATGCCACCGCCAAATTCGACGTGGTCACGGGCGAGCAGAAAAAGGCGCCGTCGAACGCGCCCTCCTACACTTCTGTCTTCGGCAAGGCGCTGGTCGATCAGGCCGCCCGCGACGACAAGATCGTCGCCGTCACCGCCGCCATGCCCGACGGCACCGGGCTGAACCTCTTTGCCGAACGCTATCCCTCGCGCTGCTTCGACGTGGGCATCGCCGAACAGCATGGCGTCACCTTCTCTGCCGCCCTCGCGGCGGGCGGGCTGAAACCCTTCTGCGCGATGTATTCGACCTTCCTGCAACGCGGTTACGATCAGGTCGTGCATGACGTGGCCATCCAGCGCCTGCCGGTCCGTTTCGCCATCGACCGCGCCGGTCTGGTCGGCGCCGACGGCGCCACCCATGCAGGCAGTTTCGACATCGCCTATCTGGCCAACCTGCCCGGCATGGTGGTCATGGCCGCCGCCGACGAGGCCGAGCTGGTGCACATGGTCGCCACCGCCGCCGCGCATGATGACGGCCCGATCGCCTTCCGCTATCCGCGCGGCGAGGGCGTGGGCGTCGAGATGCCCGAACAGGGCAAGGTGCTGGAGATTGGCAAGGGCCGGATGATCCGGAAAGGCGCGCGCGTCGCGCTCCTCTCCTTTGGCACAAGGCTGGCCGAGGTGCAAAAGGCCGCCGAGGCGCTGGCCGCCCGTGGCATCACCCCCACCATCGCCGACGCCCGCTTTGCAAAACCGCTGGACCGCGATCTGATTCTGCAACTCGCCACCGATCACGAAGCGCTGATCACCATCGAAGAAGGCGCCGTCGGCGGCTTCGGCAGCCACGTGGCGCAACTGCTGGCTGACGAGGGCGTCTTCGACCACGGGCTCAAGTTCCGCTCGATGGTCCTGCCCGACACGTTCATCGACCAATCCAGCCCCGAGGACATGTACGCCATCGCAGGCATGAACGCCCCCCAGATCGAGGCCAAGGTGCTCGAAGTGTTGGGCGTGGCGAAGATCGGAGAGAAACGGGCTTGACCACCTGGTTATCAAATGCGGTCTCTCTCTGAGTTCCGCTGCGACGTTGGCTGCCCGCCGTCAGACCCGGAGGATCAATCCGTCGGCTAGAAAGAATGGATACCCGAATGCCACCTTCTGCCCCAACCCTGCACATGCTCTGCGGCAAGATCGGATCCGGGAAATCGACCCTTGCTGCCCGTTTGGGGCGTGTCGAAGGAACGGTGCTGATTGCCGAAGATGATTGGTTGAGCGCCTTGTTTTCTGAAGAGATGTCGTCGCCAAAGGACTACATGCGCTGCGCGGCCAAGCTGCGGGCGATCATGGGGCCACATGTCGTTTCGCTGTTGAAAGCCGGGGTTTCGGTTGTCCTCGATTTCCCAGCCAACACGACCGAGAACCGCACTTGGATGCGCAGCATCCTTGCCGCATCGAATGCGTCACACCAATTGCACGTCATGGCGACCCCGGATGAAATCTGTCTGGAACGGCTGCATGCCCGCAATGCAAAGGGGGATCACCCCTTTGCGGCGACCGAAGCCCAGTTCCAGCTGTTTTCGAGACATTTCGCAGAACCCAAGGCAGACGAAGGGTTCAATATCGTGCTGCATGGACCTGAAGAGGCTGACGGGCCAGAGCGGTCGTGATAGCGGACGCGGCCCTAACAAGCCCTTTCCCGGTCAATCCCCGCTTTCGGCCTGCAAGGCCTCCAGCCCCACGCGGTAGTTGGGGTATTTCAGCCGGACGCCCAGTTCGTCCTTGATTCGGTCGTTCCGCACCCGCTTGTTCTCGCTGTAGAAACTGCGCGCCATCGGGGTCAGATCGGCCTTGTCGAAATCCACCGCGGGGGGCAGGGGCAGGCCCTGCAACTCGGCCGCATAGGCGATCACGTCCTGTGGCGGCACCGGTTCGTCATCGCAGACATTATAGACCGATCCGGGGTTGGGCCGCGCTATCGAGGCGGCCAGGACCTGGGCGATATCCTCGACATGGATGCGCGAGAAGACCTGTCCCGGCTTGATGATCCGGCGAATGCCGCCCTTGCCCAGTTTCGAGAATGGCCCGCGCCCCGGGCCGTAGATACCGGCCAACCGAAAGATGTGAACCGGCAGACCCGGAATCGCCTGCCATTGCTGTTCCGCCATCACCCGCCAGCGCCCACGTGCGGCCAAGGGGCTGAGCGGCGTCGTCTCGTCAACCCAGGCGCCTCCATGGTCGCCATAGACGGCGGTGGTCGACAGGTAACCGACCCAGCGGAACTGCGCCGCGCGCGCCGCGATCTGCTCCCTCAGCGCCGCCAGCACCGGATCGCCCGCGGCATCGGGCGCGGTCGAGATCAGCAGATGCGTGACACCGTCAAGCAAAGGCTCTTCGCCCGGCCACAGCAGCGGCTCGGCGCCCGAGGCGCGGATCGCCTCCAGCTGGTCGGGGTTGCGGCTGGTCCCGATGATGCGCCAGCCTTGCGGCGCCAGCGCCCGCGACAGCACCCGGGCGGTATAGCCATGTCCAAAAGAAAGCAGTGTTCCGGTCATGGGATCCTAGATGCGGCGCCCATGCGCGATGTGCAAGCGCTTGATCGACGCACTTGATTCGAATCCGCACTTGGGCCTTCAATTGGGGATGAGCATCAAGACACCCGATCTGGACGCGGCCTATGGCCTGCAATCGCCCGAGGACAACCGGCAGCTCTATGCCGAATGGGCAGGCGATTATGACGACGGCTTCGCCGCACGTGAAGATTACCAGTTGCCGATGCACACCGCGCGCGCCTTTGTGGCGGCGGGTGGTCAAGGGCCGGTGCTGGATGTGGGCGCGGGAACCGGCCTCTGCGGTGCCATTCTGGCCGGGCTTGGCGTCGGCCCGATCGACGCCGCCGATATCAGCGCCGAGATGCTGGACCGCGCCATGCGCAAGGACATCTATCGCGACGCCATCGAGACCGACCTGAACCAGGGCATCCCCGCCCCGCGCGAGAGTTACTCCGGTATCGTGTCCTCGGGCACCTTCACCCATGGCCATCTCGGCCCCGAGGTTTTTCCCGCGCTTTTGCGTGTCGCCCGGCCCGGCGCGCAATTCGCGCTGTCGATCAACGCCGCGCATTTCGACGAGAAAGGCTTTGCCACCGCGCTGCGCGAGATGGAGCGGGGGCAGATCGAGAACCTCAAACTTCCCCGGGTGCGGATCTATGGCGATCTGGCCGCCGGTCCGCACAAGGACGACATCGCGTTTATCGCGCTGTTCGAGAAGTCCTAGGGACCTGAACCTAGCCCCGTCCGCGATAGGTCGGCACGCCCTGATCGGGGATCCAGACACCCGGCAATTCCGGCCCGGTCTGATAGAACACGTCGATCGGAATGCCGCCGCGCGGATACCAATAGGCCCCGACCCGCAGCCATTTGGGCGCTAGCAGCTCGACCAGCCGTTTGCCGATGGAGACGCTGCAATCCTCGTGGAACGCGCCGAGGTTGCGGAACGCGCCGAGGTAGAGCTTCAACGACTTGCTTTCCACCAGCCAGTCGCCCGGCACATAGTCGATCACGATATGGGCGAAATCGGGCTGCGCCGTCAGCGGGCAGAGCGAGGTAAACTCGGGCGCAGTGAAGCGCACCGCGTATTCGGTGCCCGCCTGCGGGTTGGGCACCTTTTCCAGCACCGCCTCGTCGGGCGAGTTCGGCAGTTCCGTCTTGCCACCCAGTTGGGTCAGGTTCGCATAGATGTCCTGATTGGCCATTATCTTGCTCCTCTCGGCGTCTCAGACGCCGCGCTTGTTGCCCCAGACCAGTACATGCAGCTGCGGCAGGATTGTGGGGGTGAACCATCGGTCGGACAGGGTCCGTCCGATCAGCCATTGGTAACGCGCCATGATACCGTCCATGTCGATGGCGGCATCCTCGGCATCGGGCGGCGGCGGCGTGTGGTTGCCCGGTTGCAGATAGATCGGCAGGTTCGGATAACGCGCCGCCACCTCGCGCGCCCAGAGGTAATCGGCCTCGTCGAACACCACGATCTTGATCACCGTCACCGCATCGCGCGCCTGTGCGATACAGTCGCCGAACCGGTCCCAATCCACCGTTTCGCCGGACGAGGGCGGTTTGGGGCTGAGGATCAGAGGCGAAAGCTGACGAAACCAGCCCCGCGCGACCGATCCTTGGGTTTCCAGCGCAAAGCGATAGCCCTGCGCCTTGCCCATCTCGATCAACGGGCCGAAGTCCTGGATCGCGGGATTGCCGCCCGAGAGCGACACTGTCAGCGGCATACCGCCCGACAGACGCACGACCTCGGCCCAGATCTCCTCGGTGCTCATCGCGGCCCATGTGTCGCGATAGGCGCTGTCCACCGCATGCAGGCTGTCGCACCAGGAACAACGGTAATCGCAGCCGCCCGCCCGCACGAACACGGTGGGCGCGCCGATCACCGCGCCCTCTCCCTGTATCGTGGGACCGAAGATTTCGGCGATGCGCAGCGTGGTCATGGCCGGTACTCGGCCCAGGTCTTGGGCGTCTCGCTGACCCGAACGGCGCTGGTTTCCACCCAGCGCGCCTTGCAGAAGTCATAGACCTCTTTCGCCAGCCGTTCCGAGGTGACCATGTCATGGCCGAAAACCTCGTTCAGATGGCGGTGGTCCAGCGCATCGTCGATCCATGTCTTGAGCGGCTCCAACTCGCGGTAGTCGCGGACAAAGGCGTTGGCATCCAGATCGGGGGCGGCCAGTTCGACCTCGACGATATAGTTATGCCCGTGCAGCCGGGCACAGGGATGGTCGTCGGGCAAATGGCACAGCTGGTGCGAGGCCGAGAAATGGAACTCCTTGGTGATCCGGTACATCAGCGCCCCTCCACCGCAGCGCGCCAGAACTCGGGGTCGGCATAGACGGTCGGGTCTTCAACACCCGCCAGATCGAACGCCTCGCGCCGTTCGACACAGGTGCCGCAGCGGCCGCAATGCACCTCGCCCCCCTTGTAGCAGGACCAGGTATCGGCAAAGGGCGTGTTGTGGCGCGCGCCCTCGGTCACGATGGCCGATTTCGGTTCGTGCACGAAGGGGGTGTAAAGCCGGACACTGGCATAGCCGTCCAGCGCATGGGCCTGCATCGCCTCGAACGCCTGGGTAAAACCGGGGCGGCAATCGGGATAGATGAAGTGATCGCCGCCATGCACGGCGGTCGCCACCGCGTCGGCCTGTTTGGCCGCGGCGATGCCGAATGCAATAGCCAGCATGATGGCATTGCGGTTGGGCACCACGGTGATCTTCATGGTGTCCTCGGCATAATGCCCGTCGGGCACGTCCACATCATCGGTCAGGGCGCTGCCCGACAGATGCGCGCCGATCTGGCGCATGTCGATCAGATCATGCGGCACGCCCAGCCGCGTGGCCGCAAGGGCGGCAAAATCCAGCTCCTTGCGGTGGCGCTGACCGTAGTCGAAGGAGATAAGGCCGATCAGATCGTGCTCGGCGGCCACCTTGTGGGCCAGCGATACCGAATCCAATCCGCCGGAGCAGATGACAAGTGTCTTCACATTTGGGTCCCTTGTTTTCATAAGCCGGGTAGGCTGCGACCGGCGCCCGGATGATCCGGACCGGGCGCCTGTAGCAGAGGCGCAGGGCAAAGGTAAAGACCCGGCGCGCGCGCCCTCAAAAACGTGAAAGACCGCCCAGGCGGGCGGCCCTTGTGAAACCTGTCAACCGGGTCAGGTATACATCTGCTTCTTATAGGCGCGAGTGCGGGTGGTCGCCTCGGCGCTGCCGTCGTGGAAAGTGCCGAACCACTTGTCAAAGGGGATCTCGGAGGTGCCGTAATTGCACTCGAAATATCGGTGATGCAGCTGGTGAAAGAAATCCCCGGTCTTGGCGGCCTCGGTCTCGCCCGCCTTGATCTTCTCGAACCCCGAATGCGACAGGATCGGGCTGACCTGCTGGAAGTAGATGTGAAACAGCAGATGCAGCGGGTGTGAGGGCACCAGCAGATGAATGAAATAGGTCGTGAAATAGAGGATATTCTCGTACCAGTGGTTCGAAATCCCGGACCACGGGCCGATGTTGACATTGCGGTGATGCACGGCGTGCACATGCTTGTAGAGCTTCGGGTGATGCTCCAGCCGGTGCACCCAATAGAAATGCAGCCCCGACCACATCGGGATAAAGAACATCCAGACCACGAACCAGACCGGCGCCTGCGCCCAGGTAACGGTGGGGACCCAGCCATTGGCCATGACCCAGTAGATCAGCCATTGATAGACCGTGCAGACGGTCATCGCGCTTCCAAGCGTCCACCAGATATTGTCCCAGACCTGATTGCGAAAGGTAAAGGTGCCGTTGTCCCGGGTCAGATCGCGGCGGTCGAACTTCTTGTACATGCCCTGGCCTTTGCGCATGTAAAGCCACCAGTGCAGACTGCCCGCCACCATGATCTGCGGCACCATGTTCAACAGCCACACCCGGAACATCCAACCGGGCGCAAAGCTCTGCATCGTCTCGAGCGGCGGCAGGAACCAGGCATAGGCCGCAACGGCCAGCGCCAGACAGAGGGTCAGCGAGGTCAGTTGCAGCCACGCCCCCCGATACCACCGCAGCACCGCCGCCGGGCGCGGCGGCCAGGTGAACAGCGGGTTCAGCCCCACCGGGTTTTCGGGGCGATAATTCCAGCGTGCCGCTTCGGCGTCCTGACTGAAATCGGTCATCGTCTTTCCTCGTCTCTGGACAAGCGCCATCCTCCGGCGCCCACGGGCCGGTTCGGGCAGGTTGTGAGTTTCAAAGTGTCAGCTGGCGTAGGTCGACCCTTCACCGTCCAGCACCGCCTTGACCTCGCGCAGATGCGCCTCAGCCTGCCCCGGATAATCGTCAAGCTCCTGCGCAGTCTTCTCGGCAATCTCGTCGCTAAGCACGCGCAGCGGCCGGCCCGTCTGCAAGGCGCGGATATAGGTCTCGGCGGCGCGCTCGAAATAATAGAGCCGGTTCAGCGTGTCGCCCACGTCGCTGCCGATCACCAGCACGCCATGGTTGCCCATGATCATCACCCGCTTCTTCGGATCGTTCAGCATCGAGGCACAGCGCTCGCCCTCGCTTTCGAACGCCAGCCCGCCAAACTCGTCGTCGATGACATAGCGGTTGTAGAAGATCGCCGTGTTCTGGTCGATCGGCGGCAGGGTACTGTCGGCAAGGCTGGCCAGAACGGTGGCAAAGATCGAATGCACATGCATCACGCAGCGCGCATGCGGGCAATGGCGGTGGATCGAGCCATGCAGGCCCCAGGCCGTCGGATCGGGCGCCCCCGGCATCTCCATCGTTCTGGGGTCGTTGGCATCCAGCAGCAGCAGGTCCGAGGCGCGGATACGGGCGAAATGCATCTGGTTGGGGTTCATCAGGAACTGCGTCCCCTCGGCGTTCACCGCCAGGCTGAAATGATTGGCGACCCCTTCGTGCATGTTCAGCCGCTCGATCCAGCGAAAGGACGCGGCCAGATCGACGCGCTCCTGCCAATGGTCGATATTTGGGCGCAGGCTGGTGACGGACATGGGCTCTCTCCTGGAGTCGGCTGGCATTCGGGTTGCCCAAAAGCTGCCTTTTGGCGTCAGGTTTGACCAACGAAAAATTCACCCTTTTCGCATTAGAAAGACTTATGGCAGAGTTATGGTATGCAGAACCCCCTTCCCCCGCTGGGCTGGTTGCGCACCTTCGAGGCCGCCGCCCGCCACCTGTCCTTTACCGGCGCCGCGCGCGATCTGAACATGACGCAAAGCGCCGTCAGCCAGCAGATCAAGGCGCTGGAATCGCACCTTGGCCAGCCGCTGTTTCACCGCCGGCCCCGGGCGCTGGAACTGACCGAGGCCGGGATCACCTATCTGCCGGTGGTGCGCGAGGCGTTCCGCACCCTGATCCGGGGCACCCGCGCGGTGACCGGCGACCATCAGAATACGGTGCAGGTGCAATGCAACATCACATTTGCGGTCAACTGGCTGGGCCCGCGTCTGCCCCGGTTCCGCGCGCTGCACCCGGATGTGCGCCTGAACATCTTCACCGAGCTTTGGGAGCCGCGCGAAATGGCCGAGGGCGCGGCAGTAGAGATCCGCTATTCCCTGCGCCCGGCGGATACGGTGCGGACCGAGCTGTTGCGCAGCGAACAGTACTATCCCGTCTGCGCGCCCGGCTATCAGGTGACACTGGAAACGCTGGTCGGGCAGCCGCTCTATGACTGTTCCAACCTGTTGTCGAACTGGGCGACCTGGGCCGAGGAACAGGCCCTGAACTGGCCCGATCCGCCGATCACCTATGCCACCACCTATATGGTCGGCTTGTCGGTGGCGATGGCGGGCGGCGGGCTGTGTCTGGCGCATGACACTATCGCGCGCGGCCTGATCGAGCAGGGGCGGCTGATCGCGCCGTTTGCCCATCGCGCGGCCATGCCCGAGGCCTATTACCTGTTGCTGTCGCCGCAGGCCGAGGAGACCCCCGGCGCGGTGGCCTTTGCCAACTGGATCCGCGCCGAAATCGCCCGCGAGGCCGGGTGATCCGGGAAAGGGCGCTCCCGCCCGTCGTCGATGCCGCTGGCGCGGCACCTCCTCCCGTTGGGCCGGGCAGCGCGCCCTTGGCGCGCTGCGGTCAGGCACTGTCCTTGGGCCGGCTCGGCACCCATGCATAACCATTGTCGCACAGGACATAGGCCTCGCGCAGGCCATGCGGCTTGTCGGTCGGCGCTTGCAGGATGGTCGCGCCAAAATCCGTGGCGCGCGCTGCCGCCGCATCGGGATCGCTGTCATAGAGCCTGATTTCGATCCCCGCGCCGCGCGGCGGGTTCTCCGGCAAGAGCCCCAGCAGCGGGTTGGCGTGATAGGTGCCGTCGCTGTGCAACTGGAACACCTGGTCGCCATAAGTGACGATAGCGAAATCCGCCGTCACCTGATGCGACCTCATGGCAAAAACAGCCTCTAGAAAGGCACATTCCGCCGGTACATCCCGTACCAGCAGGTTCAGCCCGATCCCCCTGAGCGACCGCCCGAACCCATCTGCATCTATCGTATCATAATCCATTCCGGCAGGGTCACGCCGACCGCCTGCCGCTGTCAAGCGGGCAAAGACGAAGCTTTGATGAAACCCTTTCGGCAGGGCTTGCACCCGGTCGCGGTTTCGGAAAAGCTGCGCCATGGAACACAAGACTTTCTCAGCTTGGGCCGACGTGGCCCCCCGACTGATCGCCGTTGCCGCAGGGCGGGAACCGGCGGACATGATCATCCGCGATGGTATCTGGATCAACGTGCACACGCGCGAGGCACTACCCGGCCACTCCATCGCGATTGCCGAAGGGCGCATCGCCTTTGTCGGCCCCGATGCCAGCCATTGCACCGGCCCGGAAACCCGGATCATCGAGGCGAACGGGCGCTACATGATCCCCGGCCTCTGCGACGGGCATATGCATATCGAAAGCGGTATGCTGACCCCGGCGGAATTCGCTGCCGCCGTCATCCCGCATGGCACCACCACCATGTTCACCGACCCGCATGAGATCGCCAACGTCCTTGGCCTCGCCGGTGTACGGATGATGCATGACGAGGCGCTGATGCAGCCCGTCAACATCTTTACCCAGATGCCCTCCTGCGCGCCCTCGGCGCCGGGGCTGGAGACCACCGGGTATGAGATCACGCCCGAGGATGTGGCCGAGGCGATGACCTGGCCCGGCATCATCGGGTTGGGCGAGATGATGAACTTTCCCGGCGTCACCAATGCCGACCCCAAGATGCTGGCCGAGATCGCCGCCACCCAGCGCGCGGGCAAGACGGTGGGCGGGCATTACGCCTCGCCCGATCTGGGACCCGCCTTTGCCGCCTATGTGGCGGGTGGCCCGGCCGACGATCACGAGGGCACCTGCGAGGCGGATGCCATCGCCCGGGTGCGCCAGGGCATGCGCAGCATGATGCGGCTGGGCAGCGCCTGGTATGACGTGGAGACCCAGATCACCGCAGTGACGGAAAAAGGGCTCGATCCGCGCAACTTCATCCTGTGTACCGACGATTGCCATTCGGGCACGCTGGTGCATGAGGGCCATATGAACAGGGTCGTGCGCCATGCCATCGCCTGTGGCTGCGACCCTCTGGTCGCGCTGCAAATGGCGACGATCAACACCGCCACGCATTTCGGGCTGGAGCGCGAGCTGGGCTCGACCGCGCCGGGCCGCCGGGCCGATGTGATCCTCACCTCGGACCTGCACGCGCTGCCCATCGAACTGGTGATCGCACGCGGGCAGGTGGTGGCCGAGAACGGCAAGATCACCGTCGATTGCCCGCATTACGACTGGCCCGACACGGCCCGCAACACCGTTCATCTGGGCCATGCGCTCAGCGCGACGGATTTCGAGATCAAGGCCCCCACCGGCGCCAACCGGGTCCGCGCCAATGTGATCGGGGTGGTGGAAAACCAGGCACCGACCAAGGCGCTGAAAGCGGAACTGCCAATCATCGGGGGGCTGGTCGAAGGCGAGGGCGATGTCTGCCAGATCGCGCTCGTCGAACGCCACCGCGCCACCGGCGGCGTCACCAACGCCTTTGTCTCGGGCTTTGGCTATCAGGGCCGCATGGCCATGGCCTCGACCGTGGCGCATGACAGCCACCACATGATCGTGGTCGGCACCGACCGTGACCAGATGGCGCTGGCCGCCAACCGGCTGGCCGAGGTCGGCGGCGGCATCACCATCTGGCGCGAGGGCCGGGAGCTGGCGATGGTAGAACTGCCCATCGCGGGCCTGATGTCCGACAACCCCGCCGCCGAGGTCGCCGCTAAGGCGCAGGAGATGGTCGAGACCATGGCCGCCTGCGGCTGCAAACTCAACAACGCCTATATGCAGCATTCGTTGCTGGCGCTGGTGGTGATCCCCGAACTGCGTATTTCCGATCTTGGCCTGATCGATGTGCGCAGCTTTCAGCGGATCAACCTTCTGGAGCCGCTTGCATGACGCAGCTGATCACCCCCGAAACCCCCGAACCGGCTTATTTCACCGATGCAGCCCAAGCTGTCGTGCGGCTCGAAGAGCTCTACAGCCAGTCGACCGGTTTCCTCTGTGAGAGGTTCACCAGCGCAATGCAGGGTCTGGACCCAGGAACCCGATTTCGCGCCTATTACCCCGAGATCCGCTTTTCAACCTCGTCTTACGCGCAGGTGGACAGCCGGCTCAGCTTTGGCCATGTTTCGCAACCGGGCACCCATGCGACCACCATCACCCGTCCAGACCTGTTCCGGTCATACCTGACCCAGCAGATCGGCCTGTTGATCCGGAATCATGGCCAACCGGTGCAGATCGCCGCGTCGACCACGCCGATCCCGCTGCATTTCGCGGTGGCAAATGCCCCCGATCTGGTTGTTCCACACGAAGGCGCCGCCGGTTTTACCCTGCGCGACGTGTTCGACGTGCCGGATCTGGCCACCACAAATGACGATATCGTCAACGGCACCCATGTGTCCGAGGACGGCGCGGGCCCTCTGTCGCTGTTCACCGCGCAACGGGTAGATTACTCGCTGGCCCGGCTGGCGCATTACACCGCCACAGACCCCGAGCATTTCCAGAACCACGTCCTGTTCACCAACTACCAGTTCTATGTCTCCGAGTTCGAGGCCTATGCCCGCGCGCAATTGGGCGACCCGGCGAGCGGCTACACCAGCTTTGTCAGCACCGGCAATGTCGAGGTCACCGATCCGGATACCCCGATCGATGTTCCGGCGAAGCTTCCGCAGATGCCCTCATATCATCTCAAGCGCCCCGACGGGTCGGGCATCACGCTGGTCAACATCGGCGTAGGCCCATCCAACGCCAAGACCGCGACCGACCATATCGCTGTGCTGCGCCCGCATGCCTGGCTGATGGTGGGTCATTGCGCCGGCCTCAGGAACACCCAGGCGCTGGGTGATTTCGTGCTGGCCCATGCCTATCTGCGCGAGGACCATGTGCTGGACGACGACCTGCCGGTCTGGGTTCCGATCCCGGCGCTGGCCGAGATCCAGATCGCGCTGGAACAGGCGGTGGCCGAGGTGACAGAACTCAGCGGTTACGACCTGAAACGGATCATGCGCACCGGTACCGTCGCCACCATCGACAACCGCAACTGGGAACTGCGCGACCAGTCGGGCCCGGTGCAACGCCTCAGCCAATCTCGCGCCATCGCACTCGACATGGAAAGCGCGACCATCGCCGCAAACGGCTATCGATTCAGGGTCCCATATGGCACGCTTCTCTGTGTCAGCGACAAGCCGCTGCATGGCGAATTGAAGCTTCCCGGCATGGCCTCGACCTTCTATACCACGCAGGTCAGCCGCCATTTGCGCATCGGGATCAGGGCCATGGAAGCCCTGCGTGGCATGCCTCTGGAACGGCTGCACAGCCGCAAATTGCGATCATTTGACGAAACAGCCTTCCTCTAACTGCGGAAAAACGCCGAAAATCCCCTATTTTCGGGATTTTCGACGCTACTATTCGTTGTGTTCGCTCACAAGATAAAGTTAGATTGCCGCAATGAGGCCCTATGGATCGGGCACGAAAAAGGAGACCAAGAAATGGCAAAGCCTATGACCAAAACTCAGCTCGTTGCCGCACTCGCCGAGGATATGGGCAGTGACAAGAAAACCGCCAGCGCCGCTCTGGACGCGGTCTGCGCGCTGATCACCCGCGAAGTGTCGGGCGGTGGTGCCGTGACCCTGCCGGGCGTCGGCAAGATCTATTGCCGCGAGCGCCCCGAGCGCCAGGTGCGCAACCCCGCCACCGGCGAGACCTTTACCAAGGAAGCCGACAAGGTGGTCAAGATGACCATCGCCAAGGCGCTGAAGGACAGCGTGAACGGCTGATCCCAACCGGATCACATGCTTTTCTGGCCGCCCTTCGGGGCGGTCCTTGCGTTTGCGCCCCTCTTACCTCTTGCCCTGAGTATCGCAAGGTCTCGCCTCCCGCGGTGACAAGAGAGTGCCCCCTTGCACCGGACCGTGATTTCCGAAACTGTCGCCGCGTTGATCGAGAGGGAGAGAACACCGTGGATCTGCGCGCCATTGCCATGGGGCTGGCCTTTGCCTTCATGTGGTCCTCGGCCTTCACCTCGGCACGGATCATCGTGGCAGATGCCTCGCCGCTGTTTTCTCTCGCCTGCCGCTTCCTGATTTCGGGCCTTCTGGGCGTGGCCATCGCCCGCGCCACGGGGCAAAGCTGGAACCTGACCCGTGGCCAGTGGAAGGCGACCATCGTCTTTGGCATCTGCCAGAACGCGCTCTATCTGGGCCTCAACTTCTATGCGATGCAAACGGTCGAGGCCTCGGTCGCCGCGATCATCGCTTCGACCATGCCTCTCCTCGTGGCGCTGGCCAGCTGGCTGCTGTTCGGCGAGCGGCTTCCGGCGCTGGGGATTGTCGGACTGATGGCTGGTTTTCTCGGTGTGGCTTTGATCATGGGCGCGCGCATCGGCGCGGGGGTCGATCTGTTCGGGGTGCTGCTCTGCGGTCTGGGCGCGCTGGCGCTGGCCACCGCCACGCTTGCCCTGCGCGGGGCGACCTCGGGTGGGAATTTCATGATGGTGGTCGGCTTGCAGATGCTGGTTGGCTCCGCTGTCCTGTTTCTCGCCACCCCGATCTTTGAGACCGTGCATGTCACGCCGACGCTGCCGCTGGCTCTGGCTTTTGCCTATACAACGCTGGTACCCGGCCTCACCGCCACCTTTGTCTGGGTCTTGCTGCTCAACCGGATCGGTGCGATCCGGGCGGCCACCTTCCACTTTCTCAACCCGGTGTTTGGTGTTGCCATCGCCGCCGCCCTGCTGGGCGAGCGGCTGGGCGCGCTCGACGCCTTCGGCGTGGCGATCACCACCGCTGGTATCCTTGCAGTCCAGCTGTCGCGTCAGGCAAGCGCGCGAAAACCCTAGTTCAGCAACGCCTCGATCTCGCGCTGCATCCGCGCGGAGTCCGGTTTGACAGCCGACCCGAAGGTCGCCGCAACAGACCCGTCCGGCGCCACCAGAACCTTGTTGAAGTTCCAGGCCGGTTCGAACCCGGTTTCGGCCTTGACCGCTTTGTAGAACGGATGCGCCTGTGCCCCCTTCACATGCAGTATGTCGGTCATCGGCAGCGTCAGATCATAGTTTAGCGCGCAGAACTCCTTGACCTCGGCCGCGGTTGCCAATTCCTGATTAAAGTCATCCGACGGGATTGCGAGAACAACCAGCCCGGCATCCTGATAGGTTTCCCAAAGGTTTTGCAAACCGGCATATTGGCCAGTGAACCCGCATTGCGACGCGGTGTTGACGACCAGCACCGGTCGTCCGCGCCAATCCTCTATCGACAACGAGCCGCCGTCGATCGAAGGGAACACGCCGGATACAGGTCCTGCCTGCACCGAGCGGCCGACAAGCAGAAGAAAGATCAGAAAAACGATGCGGTACATCTTGGCTCTCCTTTCCCTTAGGTTACGTACGGCAAGGTGATACGGATCAATGCACGTCTTCGCGAGGGCTGCGAAACAACCCTTTGCTTTCGGCAATCCGATCTCAAATACTGCGCATGAATACCCCTGAACGGAGGCTCCATGACCCGTTACACGAAATCTCCCGAGGCGATCGCCGCGCTAAGCCCCGAAGAATTCCATGTCACGCAGCATAGCGGCACGGAACGCCCCGGCACTGGCAAGCTGCTGCACAACAAGGAACCGGGCATCTATGTCGACATCGTCTCGGGCGAACCGCTTTTTGCGTCCTCGGACAAATACGAATCCGGCTGCGGCTGGCCCAGCTTCACCAAGCCGATCGAAACCGCCCATGTGCTGGAATTCGAGGATCGCACCCATGGCATGATCCGCACCGAGGTTCGCTCGAAACATGGGGACAGCCATCTGGGCCATGTCTTTCCCGACGGTCCGCGCGATCGCGGCGGACTGCGCTATTGCATCAACTCGGCCTCGCTCCGCTTTGTCCATCGTGACGACATGGCGGCAGAGGGGTACGCTGACTATCTCGATCAGGTGGAGGATATCGCATGAGCCTTGAACGCGCCGTTCTGGCAGGAGGATGTTTCTGGGGCATGCAGGATCTGATCCGCAAGATGCCCGGGGTTGACCGGACCCGCGTCGGCTATACCGGCGGTGACGTGCCCAACGCCACCTATCGCAATCACGGCACCCACGCCGAGGGGATCGAGATCTGGTTCGATCCGGCGCGCATCTCGTACCGGAAGTTGCTGGAATTCTTTTTCCAGATCCATGACCCGACCACGGTGAACCGGCAGGGCAACGATCTGGGCACCAGTTATCGCTCGGCCATTTACTATGTGGACGACGCGCAAAAGGCGGTCGCGCTTGACACTATCGCCGACGTCGATGCCTCGGGCCTTTGGCCGGGCAAGGTTGTTACCGAGGTTGAACCGGTGGGTGATTTCTGGGAGGCTGAAGAGAACCACCAGGACTATCTGGAGAAGCATCCCAACGGCTATACCTGCCATTTCGCGCGCGCCGACTGGGTGCTGCCGAAACGCGCTGATGCGGCTGAATAGAGCCTGATCTTGTCCGGGCGCGCCTGTTACGCGCCCGGTTCACTCTGCCGCGATACGGGGGCGGCCGCTGGCCTCGACAGTCACCTCGGCCTCGATAAACACCTCGCGCCCTTCGATCGGCACCTGACGGATATCGCGGTTGACCAGAATGCGGATGTCCTCGGCCCCGGCTGCGCGCGCGGCCTGTTCTGCTTCGTCCCGCAAAACAGTCTCTAACAAGGACATTGCCTGCTCGGGATCGCCGAAATCCTGCGGCCCGTCGACCAGATGCACACGATAACGCCCCTCGGCGGGGGCTGTCACGCTGCCCGCCCGGCGCAGGGTCACCCGGCCCACCACCGCCCCGATCGCATTGGCCACGCCGCCATGTTCCGGCAGGATCGTGTCGCAGCGCAACCGCGCACCCACCGCCGGATAGTAGCTGGCCGCCGAGGCCCCCAGCCCCACGACAGGCAGGTTCAAGGCCACATCCAGCGCCAAGAGGCCGCGATGTCCCGACAGCCCCCGGCGGGTCAGAACATGGCGGGCAAGCTGCTCGGGCGGCAGGCCGAAATCAACGTCCTCTTCGGCAAATGCAGTCTCTAACAAGGTCTGTGCGGTCTGCTCGGTCAACTGGTCGATGATCATCGTTGCCAGTGTTTCGGCATCCTTTGCCAGACGCTCGCCATTGCCAGTCCGCTTGCGCGCAAAGAGCTCCATCCCCTTCAAGGCGGCTGCCGCATCCCACGCGTCGAGGCGTCCCAGTACGTGACTTGCATCCGAAGGGGTCAGACCCGAGACCTGTACGATACCCCGGTCAACCAGCCGGGTCAGCGCGCCCTGCTCCATCCGTGTTCTCAGCAACTCGGACAGGGGCAAGACCCGCGTGCCCAACCGGTCAAGCAGTACCGTCTCGCGCGGGCCGATCCCGTCTGCCGGCACCCCCAGAACCCGCCGCGCAAAGCGCGCGTCATATTCCCCGGTCGAGGCCGCGCGCAATTGCGCATCCAGCGCCGCATGCACCACCGCGCCCGCCTCTGCCGAGATCAGCGACAAGGGCAGAACCCGGCGCGGACCAAGGTGGACACCGCCCTGCAACCCCTCGGTGATCACATGCACCTGGCTGTCCCCACCCAGTCCATAGGTCCGCATCGCCACCGCCTCGACCATGGTGCGAAATCCACCGACCTGGGCACCAGCCGGGTCGATCTTGGGCCGGCCATCGCGGATCAGGGCCACATCGGTGGTGGTGCCGCCAATGTCCGAAACCAGCGCATCACTGACCCCGGTCAGCCAGCGCGCGCCCACGATCGAGGCCGCCGGACCGCTGAGAATGGTCTCGATAGGCCGTTCACGCGCCTGTTCGGCGCTCATCAGCGCGCCGTCACCCCGCACCACCATCATCGGCGCGTCGATGCCGATCTCGACCAGCGTATCCTGTGCGCGGCCGATCAAACGGTCGATCATGCCGATCAGGCGGGCGTTCAGAACCGCTGTAACCGCCCGTTTCGGCCCGTTCAACTTGGCCGACAGCTGGTGCGAACAGGTCACCGGCGCCCCGGTCGCCTCGGTGATCGCGCGGGCCACCATGAGTTCGTGTTCGGGGTTGCGGGTGGCAAAAAGGCCGGCCACCGCAAAGCCCGAAATTCCCTTGTTAGAGACAAGAAACGACTGCAACGCGCCCAGATCGAGCGGCACCGCCTCGGCCCCGGTATGACTGTGACCGCCCGCGATCACCAGCGCAGGGTCGCCCTTGAGCGCCTCGCGCAGCCCGTGCTTGTCCAGATCGCCCTCGCCGAACCCGATATAGATCAGCGCCACACGCCCGCCCTGCCCCTCGACCAGCGCATTGGTGGCCAGTGTCGTCGACAGCGAGGCAAGCCCGATATCGCCGGGCGCCACGCCTGCCTGATCCAGCACCGCGCGAATGGCGTTGCCTACCCCGATGGCCAGGTCCGACCGCGTGGTCAGCGCCTTGGCGGTCGCGATCACGTCGCGTTCGTCGCGGATCAGCACCGCGTCGGTATAGGTTCCGCCCGTATCCACACCCAAGGACAGCGTCATCGGGTCCCCTCCATCCTGTTCGCTTGTGCCTCAATACCGCTTTGCAGCGACATGTCCCGCCTGTTTGCGGCGCTCAGGCCAGCCGCGCCGCCGCCCAGCGCGCCGCGTCCGCCACTGCCGGGTCGGGATCACTGGTCAAACGCTGCGCAACCGAGCGCAGAGCCGGCAGACCGGAATTGCCGATGGCATAAAGCACGTTGCGCACGAACCGGTCGCGTCCGATCCGCTTGATGGGCGATCCCGAGAACATCGCCCGGAACCCGGTATCGTCCAGCCGCGCCAGATCGGCCAGGGCGGGCGCCTCCAGTTCGGGGCGCCCGGCATAGCGCAGGTCGCTGGCGGCCACGGCGAACTTGTTCCACGGACAGGCGGCAAGACAGTCGTCGCAGCCATAGATGCGATTGCCCAGCTTGCTGCGCAACTCTTCGTCCACCGGTCCCTTGTGCTCGATGGTCAGATAGGAAATGCAGCGTCGTGCATCCAGCAGATAGGGCGCCGGAAACGCATCCGTGGGGCAAGCTGTCAGGCAGGCGGTGCAGGAGCCGCAATTGTCGCGCCCGGTCTCATCCACCGGCAAATCGAGCGTGGTGAAAACAGAGCCTAAAAAGGCCCAATTGCCCCAATCACGACTGACCAGGTTAGTATGCTTGCCCTGCCAGCCCAGCCCCGCCGCCTGTCCCAGCGCCTTTTCCGGCACCGGGGCGGTATCGACGAACACCTTGACCTCGCCACCGCCCGCTTCGATCAGCCAGCGTGCGAGCCGCTTCAGCCGCTTCTTGACCAGATCGTGGTAGTCCTTACCCCGCGCATAAACCGATATCGCGGCGCGGTCAGTCTGGCCTATCACCTCCATCGGATCAGTTTCAGGAGTATAGCTTTCGGCGAGCATGATGACCGAACGCGCTTCGGGCCAGAGCGCCGCCGGGTCGCCGCGCCATGACATCCGTTCGGCCATCCAGCCCATCTGCCCGTGGTACCCCGCCCCGACAAAGGCGGCCAGCCGCTCCGGCACGTCCGGCACATCCCAGGGACGGCAGATGCGACAGGCCACGAACCCTTCTTCCAGGGCCCGCGCGACCAACCTGTCTTTCAACTCCCCGCTCATGCTTCTTTCTGGTCCAAAATACTCCGGGGGAGTCGCGCCTTGGCGCGACGGGGGCAGCGCCCCCAAACCGGGTCAGAAATCGAGATCCGTATAATGCGGCGGTGGACGGAAACCGGGGATCTGGTCCGCCAGGATCGACCGGAACGAGGGCCGCGACTTTATCTTGGCGTACCAGTCCTTGACCACCTGGCTGCGGTTCCAGTCCACATCCGAGATGTAATCGAGCGACGACAGATGCGCGGCGGCGGCAAAATCGGCCAGCGTCATCTGATCACCTGCCAGCCAGCGGCGGTGATCCAGCAGCCAGGCCATGTAGTCGAGGTGATACTTGATCGCCTTGGCCCCGGCCTTGACATTGCGGCTGTCGGGATAGCCCTGCCCGGTCACCTTCTTGTTGACCCTTTCATAGAGCAGGTTCGCGGTCACCTCGTTATGAAACTTGTCGTCGAACCAGCTGACCAACCGGCGCACCTCGTACCGTCCGTCAACATCCTTGGGCATTAGCGGCGGTTCGGGGCGGGTTTCTTCGATATACTCGCAAATGGCCCCGCTTTCCGCCAGCATCTTGCCGTCCAGCTTGATCACCGGCACCTTGCCTGCCGGGTTGCGGCGCAAAAAATCCGGGTCGCCTTCCCAATAGCGCTCCTCGACCAGTTCAACCTCGATCTTCTTTTCGGCCAGCAACAGGCGGACCTTTCGGCAGAACGGGGACAGGGGGACGTGAAACAGGCGCGCCATGGGGATCCGGATCAAATGAGGTCTTGCCCGTCAGCAATAGCCCCGGCAGCGGTGCAAGTGCAAGTTCCCCCGGACAAAACACCGGCGCTCGGGCGGGTGGGAGACACGCATTCGTGACGCTGGGCGGATTGACGCCGACCAGGGCGCGGCGGCAGATAGCGCAACCTAGCCACAGGCCATCCGATGCCCGCACCCCTCACCTTTGCCCGTCTGACGCAGGTCGACCCGAACCTGATCACCGCCCATATGCGCGACCCGCGTCTGGCCATTCATATGCCGTTGATGCCCGACAATTGGAGCGACGCACAGACCGTCTCTTTCGTCCAGGCCAAGGAGGCCTGTTGGGACCGTGACGGACTGGGTCATTGGGCATTTTTACATAAGGGCCAATATGTGGGCTGGGGCGGCTTTCAGCGCGAGGGAGAGGAATGGGATTTCGGCCTGGTCCTTTGCCCCGCGCATTTCGGGCTGGGCCTGCCCATCGCGCGCAAGGCGCTCGACTTTGCCCATGCCGATCCGCGCATTCCCTTCGTCACCTTTCTGCTACCGCCTTCGCGCCGGCATCTGGGTGCGCTGCGCCGCCTTGGCGCGCGCTCAATGGGCGAAGTCGATCATGCCGGGCACCGGTTTCTGAAGTTCCGCCTCGACACCGCGTGACGCAAACGCGCCCTATTCGAAACAGTCCGCCCGTCCGTCGGCCGCGATGGTTGCCGCGCCATCCATGATCGCCGCCGCGCGCTTGCGCAGCCGGGGCGAAGGGTCCGATGCTGAACGCTCGCGCGGGTTGGGCAGAACAGCGGCAAGCCGCGCCGCCTGCTGTGCCGACAGTTTGTCAGGGGTTACGCCGAAATAGCGCTCGGCAGCCGCCGCCACGCCGAAAACCCCCGCGTCCATCTCGGCCACGTTCAGATAGACCTCGACAATGCGGCGCTTGGACCAGGTCAATTCCACCAGCGGCGTGATCGCGGTTTCCAGCGCCTTGCGGATCCAACTGCGCCCCTGCCACAGAAACACGTTTTTCACCACCTGTTGCGACAGGGTCGAGGCGCCACGACCCGACCCTTCGCCAATGGCCGCACGGATCGCATTGACGTCGAAGCCCCAATGCAGACAAAAGTTGGCGTCCTCAGCCGCCACCACAGACCGCGCCATCACCGGCGCAATCTGCTCTAGCGGCACCCAGTCGCGTTCCACCTTGCCCAGACGGCGATACTCGGACCAGATCGTGTGGGTAATCGGCGGATTGATCACCGAAAAGAGCAACACCAACGCCATCAGCAGCGCAAACCCGGCCAGGAACACGCGGCCAACCCAGCGCAGCGCCCATTTCAAGGGCTTTATCTCGCTCTTGGCCTTACGGGCCTTTTTCTTTCTCGAATTCGCAGTCCGCTTGGCCATGACTGCCTTTTAGCGCAGTTCCGTGTCGATCTGAACGCACAAAGCCATCTTGCTCATGCCGCCGACAAGAAAAGTGCCTCCGAGGACTTGGCCACCCGTCGGGCGGTCTGCCACCCATGCCCTTCGGAGACCGAAAGATCAGGGAACAGGGACGCTTCGGTGGTTTCATCGGCTGAGCCCATCAAGTCTTCGAAAGCGCCCGGGAAGTAACTCTCTGTCGGTATGCCCTCGGAGAACACGATCTCGTGCCGGGCCAGCAACAGGTGAAAATATGTGACCTTGTGGCGCGGGACGATGCGAATCGTGCTGTCATTGACCAGCAGACGCGCCGGGACGAACACCTCGCTGTCGCCGCAGGCCAGTTCTGCCCGCCAGCCGGTGATCAGCATCCTGTGTTGCTGACTGACATAGAGATCACGGTAATTGCCCAGCACACCGGCCTTGAACAGAACTGGCGCCAGGGCCCCGTCACCGCGAACGGTTGCCCTTGCCAATTGCAGCAGCGGCTGAAAGCCGCTGTCCACCGTCCTCACCAGATCGCCGGGGCGCAGGGTCTCAACCGGAATCGGGCCACTTTCGATCTCGATCAACGTCCCGGCCGCAAAACACGCAAACCCAGGAAACCAGTTGGGCGAGGTTGTATCCAGCGTGCCGATGGTCAGTTGCGTATTGCCGTTCTGCAGGTCGGGTACGTCATCGAAATCGGCATTCATGTCCATGGCCACGGTCATGAAGTTGCCGTCGCCCAGATCGATCCGGATGAACGAGGCTCGCTGACCGGGATCGCCGCGAACGTCTCCGACCCCAAGATATTGATAGGTCAACAGTGTCGTTCCGCCGTCAAAAGACACGTATTCCCCCGATAGCGGATCATTCAACTGCGTGTCGACGTCGACAAAGGTCAAAACGCTTGTCGAGTTGTTCACGATGTTGATTGTACCGTCATTAACGAACGGATCACCGTTCACGTTCTGTGCGATCAACGTGATATTCGCCATTTTCACCCTGCCCGTTTTTCCGGGTCTGTTCACCACGCGCCAAAGCGCGGGCCTGCCTCGCAGATCAGAATAAGGTGAAAATAAGGCGGAAATGTGTCCTGACACCCAAAGTGTTAACACCGACATACGGCACCGACGAAAACGACCGGGCTGCGCCGACAGCCCGGTCGAAGGTCTTTGTTGCAGCAGGCCGTCTGTCAGACGCCCGTGCCATGCTGGTCATTCGGCAGGCATTGCCAACGACTCGTGGCTGAGCGGATGAGGCAGCTTGTTCAGCATCTCCTTGGGGCAAACCTGAAGGAAGTTACCCTTCTCGCTGTCCCAATGTTGTAGAATATGGGCCGCCTTCGCGCTGCGGGTTTCTTCTGCGTGACGCTCGATCAGCGCTTTCAGTTGCGCCTCCCAATGGGCCACGGTCACCGGACAAGTCACCAGCGTTTCCATGTTCATCAGAAGCTGGGCCTGCCCTTCGGGGTCATAGAGATAGGCCATGCCCCCGGTCATCCCGGCGCCAAAGTTGGCACCAATGCCGCCCAGGATCACCGCGACACCGCCGGTCATGTATTCGCAGCCATTGGTTCCGCAGCCCTCGATCACCACCTTGGCGCCCGAGTTGCGCACGGCAAACCGCTCGCCCGCACGACCAGCCGCGAACAGGTGACCATCGGTTGCGCCATACAGAACGGTGTTGCCGATGATCGTGTTCTCATCCGCCTTGAGCGGGCTGATCTGCGGCTGGCGCACCACGATGGTGCCGCCCGACAGTCCCTTGCCGACATAGTCGTTTGCATCGCCGGAGACCTCGATCTTGAGGCCCGGCGCCGCGAAGGCACCCAGCGACTGGCCCGCCGAGCCGCGAAGTTTGACATGCAGGTGGTCGGGTTGCAGATCATTGCGCATACCGAACCGCTTGACGATATGGCTCGACACGCGGGTGCCGACTGTCCGGTGCGTGTTCTGCACAGAATAGCTCAGCTGCATCTTCTCGCCATCCTCCAGGAACCGCGCGGCATCGCGCACGATCTCTGCATCCAACGTGTCGGGCACCACATTGCGCGGCTTGGCCCGGTCATAGACGATGTTCTGTGCACCATCGACAGTGATCAGCAGCGGGTTCAGGTCCAGATCGTCCAGATGTGCCGACCCACGCGAGACCTGCGCCAGCAGGTCGGCACGCCCGATCACCTCATCAAGGCTCCGCGCCCCGATCGAAGCGAGGATTTCGCGCACTTCCTGGGCATAGAAGGTGATCAGGTTCACCACCTTGTCGGCATTGCCGGTGAACTTGGCGCGCAAGGATTCGTCCTGGGTGCAGACGCCGACCGGACAGGTGTTCGACTGGCACTGACGCACCATGATACAGCCCATCGCGATCAGCGCGGCGGTGCCGATACCGTATTCCTCTGCCCCCATCATCGCGGCCATGACGATGTCGCGCCCGGTGCGCAGACCGCCATCGGTACGCAGCGTGATCCGGTCGCGCAGGTTGTTCATCGACAGAACCTGATGCGCCTCGGTCAGGCCCATCTCCCACGGCAGGCCCGCGAACTTGATCGAGGTCGCCGGCGATGCACCGGTGCCGCCGTTGCCACCCGAGATCAGGATGATATCGGCTTTGGCCTTGGCCACGCCGGCGGCGATGGTGCCAACCCCGGACGAAGCCACCAGCTTGACCGTTACCTTGGCGCGCGGGTTGATCTGTTTCAGGTCATAGATCAGCTGCGCCAGATCCTCGATCGAATAGATATCGTGGTGCGGCGGCGGCGAAATCAGCGTCACGCCCTTGGTGGAATGGCGCAGCCGCGCGATTAGGTCAGTGACCTTCATGCCGGGCAGCTGACCGCCCTCGCCGGGCTTGGCGCCCTGCGCCACCTTGATCTCCAGCTCCTCGCAATGGTTGAGGTATTCAGCGGTCACGCCGAACCGACCCGAGGCTACCTGCTTGATCTTGGCGGACGGGTTGTCACCGTTGGACTCGGGCACGAAATGCGCCGGATCCTCGCCGCCCTCGCCGCTGTCGGACTTGGCGCCGATCCGGTTCATCGCCACGTTCAGCGTCTTGTGCGCCTCCGGGCTGAGCGCGCCCAGCGACATGCCCGGCGTCACGAACCGCTTGCGGATCGAGGTGATGCTTTCCACCTCTTCGATCGGCACCGGCTTGCCCAGCGGCTTGATGTCCAACAGGTCACGCAGGTGGATCGGCGGATTGCTCTGCATCTTGGCCGAATACTGCTTCCACAGCTCGTATGAGGCGCGGTTGCAGGCCATCTGCATCATGTGCATCGAGGTTGCTTCCCAGGCATGGGTCTCGCCCGATTTACGCGCCTTGTAGAACCCGCCGATGGGCAGAACGTCCAGGCCGCTGTCCCAGCCGCGGGCATGGATCTCCTCGGCCTTGGTCTGGATACCCTTGATACCGATGCCCGAGATACGGCTGGTCATGCCGGGGAAATACTCGGCCACCATGGCGCGGCTCAGGCCCACGGCCTCGAAGTTCAGGCCACCACGATAGGACGACACGACCGAGATACCCATCTTGGCCATAATCTTGAGCAGGCCCTGGTCAATCGCCTCGCGATAGCGGGCCATGTTTTCGGTCAGACTGCCATCCAGCAAACCGCGATTGATGCGGTCTGCAATCGAATCCTCGGCCAGATAGGCGTTGACCACGGTCGCACCGCAGCCGATCAGCACCGCGAAATAATGCGGGTCGATACATTCCGCCGAACGCACATTGAGCGAGCAGAAGGTCCTGAGACCCTTGCGCGTCAGGTGGCTGTGCACCGCGCTGGTGGCCAGGATCATCGGCATCGCCACCTTGCCCGGACCGGAATACTGGTCGGTCAACAGCAGGTGCCCGGCGCCGGAACTGACGGCCTCTTCGGCCTCGGAACGGATGCGCGCCAGCGCATCGCCCAGCCCGCCCGAGCCTTGGGCAAAGCTACAGTCGATCTCGACCAGCGGCGCGTTGAAGTTCTTCTTCAGCGTCTCCCACTGGGCGTTGCCGACAAAGGGGCTCTCGGCCACGATGATCTCGGTCTGGCTGCTATCCTCGTCCAGCACGTTCTTGAGGTTGCCGAACCGCGTCTTCAGGCTCATCACCCGGTATTCGCGCAGGCTGTCGATGGGCGGGTTGGTCACCTGGCTGAAGTTCTGCCGGAAGAAATGGCTCAGCGGACGATACTGTTTCGACAGCACCGCGGCGGGCGTGTCATCGCCCATCGAGGCGAGCGCCTCCTTGCCGTCCTCGGCCATGGGCGCGAGGATCTGCTCCAGTTCCTCGATGGTGTAACCGGCCGCGATCTGCCGCTTGCGCAGCTCCTCGCCGCTGAACAGCGGCTTCTCCTCGACGTCGCCAAGCTGGTCTTCGAGATTGTTGATCTTGCCGACCCAATCACCAAACGGGCGCGAGCCCGCCAGTTTGTCCTTGAGTTCGCGGTCGTGGTAGAGCTTGCCCTTGGCCATGTCGACGGCGATCATCTGGCCCGGACCCAGAGCGCCCTTTTCGACAACGGTTGCCTCGTCGGTGGGCACCATGCCTGCCTCGGACCCTGCGATCAGCAGGCCATCACCGGTCACCACATAGCGCATCGGGCGCAGGCCATTGCGGTCGAGACCGCCACAGACCCAGCGGCCATCGGTCATCGCCAGCGCGGCGGGACCGTCCCAGGGTTCGATCACCGAGTTGCAGTAGGAATACATGTCGACCCAGGCCTGCGGCAGTTCGACCGCCTGTTTCGACCAGCTTTCGGGCACCAGCATGGTCTTGGCCATGGGCGCGTTGCGCCCGGCGCGCACCAGCACCTCGAACACCGCGTCGAGCGCCGCCGAATCCGATGACCCGCCCGGCACGATGGGTTTGATATCCTCGGCCTTTTCACCGAAATAGGACGAGGCCATGCGGATCTCGTGGCTCTTCATCCAGTTCAGGTTGCCCTTGAGCGTGTTGATCTCGCCGTTATGGGCCAGCATGCGGAACGGCTGTGCCAGCCACCACTGCGGAAAGGTGTTGGTGGAATAGCGCTGGTGATAGATGGCAAAGGCGGATTCGAACCGCTCGTCCATCAGGTCGGGATAGAACACCGCCACCTGTTCGGCCAGCATCATGCCCTTGTAGATGATCGATCGGCAGCTGAGCGACGCCAGATAGAGCCCGGCAATACCCGCAGCCTGCGCCGCCTTCTCGATGCGGCGGCGGATGACGTAAAGCTCGCGCTCAAAGGTCTCCTCGTCCACGCCCTTGGAGTTCGAAATCAGGATCTGTTCGATCTCGGGCCGGGTTGCGTTGGCCTTTTCCCCCAGGCAAGTCACATCGACGGGCACATGGCGCCAGCCATAGATGAAATAGCCCATCCGCAGGATCTCGGTCTCGACGATGGTCCGGCAGCGTTCCTGCGCGCCGAAATCCGTGCGCGGCAGAAACACCTGGCCCACGGCCACCAGCTCGTTCATGCGCGGCTCGTGGCCAGTGCGCCGGATCTGGTCGTAAAAGAACGGAACCGGGATCTGTACATGAATGCCGGCGCCATCGCCGGTCTTGCCATCGGCGTCAACCGCGCCACGGTGCCAGACCGCCTTGAGCGCGTCGATCCCGGCCTCGACCACCTTGCGGCTGCGCTTGCCGTTCACCGAGACGACCAAACCCACTCCGCAGGAGGAACGCTCCTCCTCTTCGGAATAAAGCCCGTTCTCGGCCATCCACTTGCGCTTGGCTTCTTCGGCCCGCACCCAATCGGCATCGTACTTGGTCATTGGCTGTCTCCTAGATCAGAGGGGGCATACATGGCTTCGACCTCGGCTTGGGTCATCTGCCGGCGCTCGCCTGCGAATGCATAGCCCTCGGGCTTCTTGTCGATGTAAAGTTCCAGTTTCAGGGCGTTGCCGCCCGCATTTTCAAACAGACCAGCCGCCATCTGCGTCTGGCCATGCATCTTTCCGGGAAGGGTGATCCGGTACCACAGCGCCGACCCGCAGGTGCCGCAAAAGGCGCGCTCGGCCCAGTCGGACGAGCTATAGACCTTGACCGGGCCAAGCGCCGCATAGCCCGGTTCGACCGGAAAGCTGACATAGGCGCTGCTGGTCCAGCGGCGGCACATGTCACAGTGGCAGGCGCCCAGCGCGGCGCGTGCCGGGGTGGCGGTGATGGTCACCGCGCCGCACATGCATTCTCCGTGAAGTTCCGTCATCGCGGGCCTCGCCAGGTGTCGTGAGTGGGTCGCTTCGTTTGTTGCCGCGGCGGCTTACTCAGCCGCCATAGCGGTCTTGGCACCAAAACCTTCAAGGATCGCCTCGGCGCAATCGCGCCCGTCACGGATCGCCCAGACCACCAGGCTGGCGCCGCGTACGATGTCGCCCACCGCATAGACACCCTCCATCTCGGTGGCGCCGGTGCGGAACGCGGCCTTGACCGTGCCCCAGCGGGTGACCGGCAGGTCGGGCTGGCCGAACAGGGTGGGCAGGTCCTCGGGCTCGAACCCAAGCGCCTTGATCACCAGATCGGCCTCTTCGACATAATCGGAGCCCTCGATCACCTCGGGCGACTGGCGACCGCTGGCATCGGGCTGGCCCAGGCGCATCTTCTGCACCATCACGCCGGTGACCTTGTCATCGCCAGTGAACCCCTTGGGTGCCGACAGCCATTCAAATACCACGCCTTCCTCTTCGGCGTTCTGGGTCTCGCGCTGGCTGCCCGGCATGTTGGCCCGGTCCCGACGGTAGAGGCATTTGACACTGACAGCACCCTGACGGATCGCGGTGCGCACACAGTCCATCGCCGTGTCGCCCCCACCGATCACCACCACCCGCTTGCCATCCGCGTTCAGACGGCCATTGTCGAAATCGGCAACTTCGTCCCCAAAACTCTTGCGGTTCGAGGCCGCCAGATAGTCGATCGCCTTTTCGATGCCGCCCAGGCCGCTGCCCGGCAGCGACAGATCGCGCGACTTGTAGACGCCGGTCGCGATGATCACCGCATCATGGGCGGCACGGATCTCGGCGAACTTGGCCGCGTCCACGTCACAGTTCAACTCGAACCGAACCCCGCCATCGGCCAGCAACCGGTTGCGGCGCTCGACGATGTCCTTTTCCAGTTTGAAGCCCGGGATGCCGTACATCAGCAGGCCCCCGGCCCGGTCGTACCGGTCATAAACCGTTACCTGCACACCGGCCTGACGCAGCATGTCGGCTGCGGCCAGCCCACCGGGGCCCGCCCCGATGATGCCCACGCTCTCGCTGCGCTCCGCCACCGGCGAGGCGGGCTTGACCCAGCCCATATCCCAGGCGGTATCGGTGATGTATTTCTCGACCGCACCGATGGTCACGGTGCCGTGGCCCGACTGCTCGATCACGCAATTGCCTTCGCACAGACGGTCCTGCGGGCAGATGCGGCCACAGATCTCGGGAAAGGTATTGGTGGCCTGGCTGGTCTGGTACGCCTCTTCCAGACGCCCCATCGCGGTCAGGCGCAGCCAGTCGGGGATGTTGTTGTGCAGCGGGCAATGCGACTGGCAATAGGGCACGCCGCACTGGCTGCACCGGCTGGCTTGCTCGGCTGCCTTGGCAGCGGCGTATTCGGCATAGATCTCGTGAAAGTCCTCCTTGCGTGCATCGGCTGCACGCTTTTCCGGCATGTCACGTTCGATCTGCACAAATTTGAGCATCGGTTGCTTGGCCACGGGTCGGACTCCACGTTTTCGCTATTCGGCGTTTTCGTATCCTAGCCTTAACGGAAATAAAAGTCACTTCTACTGACCTATTTTTATTTTTTTTGCCTGCCGCCGACACTCAATCGACAAAAACAGTGAATTTTATGTATCAATCCGGACCTAAATGCGAACTTTCCTTTTTCACGCTGAGAGATATACCCATCAACGCCAACCGGATCTCACGGAAATCACCGAACACCCATGTCCCTGTTTCACTTGATTCTGGTCGCTCTCATCCAGGGCATTACCGAGTTTCTGCCGGTCTCCTCATCGGGTCACCTGATTCTGCTGCCGCAACTCTCGGGCATGCAGGACCAGGGACAGACCATCGACGTTGCAGTTCACGTCGGCACGCTCTGTGCCGTGGTCCTCTATTTCTGGGCTGATGTGCGCGACGGCCTCTCGGGCCTGCCACGCGCCCTGACCGGCAGGACCGACACACCGGGTGCAAGGCTGGCCATGGGGTTGATCATTGCCACCATTCCCACCGTGATCGCGGGCGCGCTGCTGCACTTCACCGGACTCAGCGACGCCTTGCGCTCGGTCGCCGTGATCGGCTGGACGATGCTGGGCTTCGGGCTCGTACTGTGGTGGGCGGATCGCACCGGCCCGCAACAGAAACACACGGCCGACTGGGGTATCCGCGACGCGCTGGTCATGGGGCTCTGGCAGGTTCTGGCGCTGATTCCCGGCACCTCACGCTCGGGCATCACCATCACCGGCGCGCGGCGGCTGGGCTATGCGCGCGGCGACGCCGCCCGAATCTCGATGCTGATGTCGATCCCCACCATCATCGCCTCGGGGGTGCTCTTGGGGGCCGAGGTGGCGGTGACCGCCGATGCCCAAACGGCGCGCAACGGCGCCATCGCCGCCGTGTTCGCGTTTGTCTCGGCCCTGCTCGCGCTCAGCCTGATGATGAGACTGCTGCGCAGCGTTAGCTTTACGCCCTATGTTATCTACCGCGTGGCGCTGGGGCTGGTGTTGCTGGCGATCGCTTATTCCTGATCAGGCGCGCAGGTTCCGGGCCGAGGCCTGAATCTCGTCATACTGGCCATTGGGGCGGAATTTCCACAGATAGGTCGGCAGGATCGTATCCATCGGCTCGGGCGTGATACCCAGATCGGCAAAGCCCTTGGCACCTTCGCTCACCACATTGTCGCGGCGCAGGTTCTTCAGCTGATCCCGGGTAAGGATACTGTTCGGGAACAGCTGAAAGCTGACGAACTTGGCCACATCCAGCACCCCGGCCATGATCCGCGCGGCAAAGAAGGGCAGGCCCAGAATGATCCGCTTGCGATGGATGACACCCAGCATCCGCTGCATCAACGCGCGGAAGGTTTCGACATCCGGCCCGCCCAGCTCGTAGACACCGCCGGGCGCCTCGCCCAGCACGCCCTTGACCGCGGCACGCGCCACGTCATCCACATAGACCGGCTGGAATCGGGTATCGGCTCCGACCACGGGCAGGAACGGCCCGAACCGGGTCATGCCGGCAAAGCGGTTGAAGAACTGATCTTCGGATCCGAAGATCACCGAAGGCCGCAGGATCATCGCACCCGGCATATGGCGCAACACGCCCGCCTCGCCCAGGGCCTTGGTGCGGGAATAATCGCTGTCGCTATCCGCATCGGCACCGATGGCCGAGACATGCACCATGCGGTCCACACCCTGTTCGGCGGCGATCCGCGCGATACGCTCGGCACCTTCGGCCTGCACCGCGTCAAAGCTGTTGCGCCCCAGCTCGTTCAGGACGCCGACACAGTTTACCACCGCATCGGCACCGCGCATCGCCTGCGCGACCGAATTGTCGTTGCGCAGGTTGCACAAGACCGGTTCCACCTGGCCCACTGCGCCATAGGGTTTGACATGCATCGCCTCGTTCGGGCGCCGCACCGCCACGCGAACGCGCCAGCCCTCCTTTGCCATGCGCCGCGCGATATAGCGGCCCACGAATCCCGATCCGCCGTAAATCGTGACCAGTTTGGACATCAGAGTGGCTCCTGCTGACTTGGCTGTTGCTCCGATCTACCGCTCCAAGGCGCGCCAAACAAGGCGCAATAGTGCCGCGCAACCGGAGTCTACCCCGGTTTCGGCATTGGGCCGCAGGGGGCGGTTCAAAAAACTTTTGCAAAACCGAAAAAATCCGGTTGACGCTCCTCGCGGCTAGGCTTAAACGCCCCCTCACGACACCTGCCCAGGTGGCGGAATTGGTAGACGCGCTGGCTTCAGGTGCCAGTGACCGCAAGGTCGTGGAGGTTCGAGTCCTCTCCTGGGCACCAATCACCCCTAAATAGCCGAATAAAATCAACTTCTTAGAAGGGTAACTGGTATTTCTATCCCCCTTTTGGCCCACCTTTCCGCTCTCGATAAGCGGCCCATCTGGCCGTCTGCGCATCCGCAATCTGCGCCCGTCTTTCGGGTGTTCAAGGGTCCGTGCCGTTGCCAAAAAATGTTCCTTCGCGTCACCAGCCACAAAGGTTAGCCACACCGGGATCGATCTCCGCTAGCCCCCTCGTTTCAAAGAAATGCTCCTGGGCTCTGTTGCACAAATCGGCTGATGGCCGGGGTTCCCCTTTCCCCGGACAGACTTATCCCACGGGCTGTGTGACAGGGATGCCGAGCGCGGTGTAGCCGTTCAGAACGGC